>JAABRY010000052.1 GCA_011390645.1 Gemmatimonadota bacterium | reverse complement strand
GTCAACAGCTTCACGGTCAACGATGCGCAGGGCGGCTTCGTCTTCCAGGCCGTCGGCCACACCTTCGGCGCACTGCCATGCGTGGATGCCCAGGGCGTGCCGACCGGCAATGCGGGGTGTGAGTACAATTCGACCGCTCGGACCTTCGTCGGATGCACGACGTCCGGCTGCCACTCGAATGCCCAGGTCGCGTCGAACGCCCTGAACTCGCTCCGGACGCAGATCGCGCTCTTCGCGGATCAACTCTGGATCGACACCGACAACGACGAGAAGATCGACCCGGCG
>JAABRY010000051.1 GCA_011390645.1 Gemmatimonadota bacterium | reverse complement strand
GGTGAGGGGCGCTACGGGAATGGCGACAAGTCCTTGGGCGTTCACAACCCGTTCCTTGCCAAGGGACTGCTCGCCGCCAACATCGCAGAATTGCTGGCGACCTATCCCGCACTGCCGCCGCTCTCAAGTGCGGTCCAGGCGGAGGTGGACGCGGCGATCAACGACGTGTACGTCCGCCAGCCGGGTCTGCGCATGAGCGGGCACACCAGCAGCCGCTCGAAATAACTCGAGCGGCTCCCCCAGGTTTCACCGACGTCCCAGCAAAGGACGCCCGTGCCATTGTTGCCGCTGTTGATGCAGATGCAGGCCCCCGACTCGACGTTCGAGAACTTCGTTCGGGGGCTGCCAACTGTTGACGCCCCAGTCCCCGATCCCGTCGCCAAGATCTTTGCCGCCATCTTCAATGCCCCGCAGTGGATGTGGGCCGTCGGCGTGCTGGTCATTGTGGTGGGTGGTCTCTGGGCGGCTCGAAGCCTCTGGGTCAATCGCCTCGCCATCCGCAACTGGCTGGTCTCACGGGACCGCGGCGTCAAGATCGCGATGGTCACCGGTCTCGTCGTCGTCCTCGGCACCGTCGCGGTGACGGGGACCGCGTCCTGGAACTACATGCAGCACGACAACGACTTCTGCTCGTCGTGCCACGTGATGGAAGGCCCCTGGAACAAGTTCGCGAATGACGCGGGACGGCACAGCGAACTCGAGTGCCACGACTGCCACCAGCAGTCGATCGTTGCCAGTACCCGGGAGCTGGTCTTGTGGGTAGCCAATCGTCCGGAGGAAATCCCTTCACACGCACCGGTCGGCAACGAGACCTGCGAGAAGTGTCACAACACCAAGGAAGACGAGATGTGGACGCGGGTCGCCGAGACGGCGGGGCATCGCACCCACATGGAGTCCGACTCCGTCGACCTGAAGGACGTGCAGTGCGTGACCTGCCACGGCAAGGAGGTGCACGCCTTCGTGCCGGCGAAGCAGACTTGCGGGATGTCCGGGTGCCATGAGAACACCGAGATCAAGCTCGGCAAGATGGCGTCCCAAACCGCACTCCATTGCAACCAGTGCCATCAGTTCACGGCGGAAGTGCCGTTGCTCGCCACACGCGACTCGGCCGCGGGCACCATGCGACCCGGCAAGGAACAGTGCCTGGGGTGCCACGAGATGGAGCGGGTGCTGTCCGGATTCATCCCCGAACTCGAACCACACGGTGGCACCTGCGGTACGTGCCACAATCCGCACACGCAGGAGACGCCGCAAGAAGCAGAGAAGTCCTGCACCACGTCCGGGTGCCATTCGAACTGGACTGACACGCCCTTCCACACCGGGACCAACCACAAGGGCGCCACAGGAACCGACGGTAATTGCCTGACGTGCCACCAACCGCACGCCTCGAAAGTTGATGCGTCCGACTGCGTGGCGTGTCACACCGCAGTCCGCGAGCGCGGCGGCGCGACAGGGCGACGGCTCCCCCCCATGCCCTTCGACACCGCCCGCGTGCTCAGGATGGGCAGCGCGATCCATGGCGACTGGCTCGACGAGCCGGGGCGGGGAAAGGGGGATGTCCGGCCGCCGGACCTCCCCCCATCCGTCCGGCCGGCTGAGCCCCAGTCGGCCGTAGCGGACACCTTCCCGCACCCGCGTCACACCTCGCTCGCCTGCATCACATGCCACGTCACGCCGGACGCCCAGGATGGCGGGCGCCTGACCTTTCAGCAACCGCGTGGCTGCCAAATCTGTCATCATCAGGCCTCGCAATCCCAGAACTGTGCGGCGTGCCACCAGCCTGACGAGTTGGTTCTCGCCACGCCGGTGACGGTGTCGATCGCTACACCCAAGCATCCTGCGCGCGAGCGTATCGTCCTCTTTGCGCATCCGACCCATGCCGGCACGCAATGCGCCGATTGTCACACCACGCCGGTGTCGCGTGCCCCCGCCGCAGGCGTGCAGAAGTGCTCGGATTGTCACGGCGAGCATCACGCCGCCGGACAGTCGTGCGCGGCCTGCCACACCACTCCGCAATTGCAGGAAGCGCATGGCACTGACGTCGAGGCCTCGCACCAGCAGTGCGATGCCTGCCACACCGCGAGTACGGTGGCGCAGTTGCTCCCAGACCGCTCGTTCTGCCTCACCTGTCACACCCCTGACTATGTCGATCACTATCCTGCCAAGGAATGCACCACCTGTCATCAGCTCACCTCGCCCGAGGGCTATCGCCCGCGGTTGACTGGGGGGGGGACGTGATGCGGCGACCGGCGATGGGCCTCGGGGTGCTCCTGGTGCTGGCGGCGCTCGCGCCGGTGTCTGCCCAAGGGTATCGGCTCCGCCTCGACACGCGCATGCAGGGTGTCTCGTGGCGTGGCCTCGAGGCCGACAGTGTCCCTCTGGCACTTGGCGAGGTACAGCCAGATGGGGGGGTGCTGACCCCAGACGGGCATGCGGCGAGCTGCGACGAGCGGTGGTGCCACTATTTCCGGGCGGGCAGCGTGCTTCGCGGCGTGCCGCTGGTGAGTCAGGCCGATCTCACGATGTGGGGCTTTGGGGTGCCAGGTCTTCGCGTGCGCGCCAACGCCCGCTACGGAACGGATCTCGGCGACAACGCGCGCTGGCCAGGCACAGAGCCGGCCGCGCAACTAGTCGAGGCCTATGTCGAGTATGCGCGTGACCACCTCATCATCCAGGCCGGTCGACACTTCCTCCCGAGTCGCCTCGGCGTATACGGACTCGATGGCGCGAGAGTCTCGTGGCGTCAGGGGGCCGACGGATTCGAAGTCGTGGGTTATGGCGGGTGGGGGCTGGCACGCGGTGCGATCCTGCCGGTCACGTCGCCTGCGCTCAATCCACTCGATGATTTTCAGCCTCGTGATCGCCAGATCACCATCGGTGCCGAAGTGGGGTGGACCGGACAACACCTCGAAGCCCGGGCTGAGTACCGTCGCGAGGTGGACCCAGCGGTGGACTATTTCGTCTCCGAGCGCATGGCGGCGTCCATGGCGCTGCGGCCGCTCCGCCGGCTTTCTCTGTCGGCGGGTGGGACGTGGGATCTCGCGATGGGACAGATGGGGAGTGCGGACGCCGCGCTCACCTGGATCGCGCCACACGCGACCCTGACCGTCGGCGCTCGTCGGTACATGCCGTTCTTTGACCTCTGGACCATCTGGGGTGCGTTCTCCCCCGTCGCGTTCCACGCCTATCACGGCTTGGTCACGACCTCTCCCCTCCGAGGGCTCGTGTTGCGCGCCAGGGGTGAGCGCTACGTGTTTGATGACGCCGAAGCCTCCACCCCACTGGTCCAGGTCGAGGACCGTGGGTGGCGCGCAGAAGGCGGCGCGACATGGCAAGTGACGCCCGCGTGGAGTGTTGGCGTAGGCCATCAGGCGGAGTTCGGGCCAGGTGCCTCATCCCGTGGCTTTGATGCACAGGTGAATTGGCGTCCGGTCCCGTCGCTCAGCCTTGGCGCACACGCCGCCTCATTGCGCCGGCCGCTGGAGTTGCGCTTCAGCGATGTCACAATGGCTGTGTATGGCATGGACGTCGAGTGGCAAGGTAGTGAACGGTGGCGGGTGGGACTGAGCGCGACGCGAGTCGATGAGCAGCGCGATCGTCCGGACGCGGCTGCGATGGACTGGGATCAATTCCGCGTTGCGGCGCGCGTCTCTCTCCTTTGGGGCAGCGATATCCAGCGGCCAGCATTGCCCCCGGCCATTCGCACCGGAGGCACGCCATGACGCTGCGAATTGCGGGCATCGCCACCGTGCTGCTCATGGCTGGCGCGTGGGCCGTCGTCGCGCAACGCGACCAGACCGACGAGTTTCGCCATGAAACCCACGCTCCGCTCTTTCCCGGCTCGTGCACGACCTGCCACGCCGGCTTGGCTGATGCGTCGCAATCAATCTGGCCGGCGCCGACGACCTGTGCCGCCTGCCACGACGGCGAGGTTGCCCCAACGGTCGAATGGAACCCTCGAACAGAACCGCCGGCGTCCAATGTGCGCTTCGTCCATGCCGAGCACCTGACCGCCACCAAGGACTCGGTGGGGTGCGTCGATTGTCACGTGGAGGGAAACCCGAAGGGCGAGGTCCATGTCAGCCGTGCCGTGCAATGTGTGAGCTGCCATGAGCCCGGGCGAGGGCATCTTGAGGTGGGCGACCTCGAGTGTTCGACCTGCCACTACCCGTTGGCGGAGGTGAAGCGGCTGACGCCGAGCGATGTCGCGCGCTTCCCGATCCCGTTGTCACACCAAGTGCCCGGGTTCGGCATGGTCGGCCATGGGGATCTCGCCATGTTGCCGAGGCCCGACGGCGGAACGATTGTGAATCCGAGCTGTGCCACGTGTCATGCGCAGAACTTCTGCATGAATTGCCACGTCAATGCACCGGAAGTTCCCGCGATTCAGGCGCTCGGCAAGGATGAGCGGTCACTGGTGCACGGCTTCACGTTCAACTCCCCGCCGTCGCACGCAGTCGCTTCCTTTGCGACGACGCACCGTCGTGAGGCGGAGCGCGAGCCGGCGAAGTGCGCAACCTGTCATACCCAGCCCAGCTGCACCGCCTGTCACGTGGCGCCGTACCCGAAGGCCGTGCAGCTGATGCCGATGCCGTCCGCGGACCGCGCGATCGGTGCGACGGTCGAACGACTGCTGCCGATCTCCCATACGACGGCCTTCCGCGAGGGGCACGCCAGTGAGGCGAGTGCCTCGCCCCGGGCGTGCAGCACGTGCCACGTGCGCGAGGATTGTCTCGCCTGCCATCGCCCGGAGAATGCGAGCCCGACCGGTGGAGGCAACTACCATCCCACGAGCTTCCTCTCGCGCCACCCCGCGGCCGCGTACGCGCGACAGGTGACGTGCAGCGACTGCCACAACGCGCAACAGTTCTGTGCGTCGTGCCACCAGCAGGCGGGGATCGCGGGCGGCAATACCCTGGGCGGAGCCAACTACCACGATGGCAAGGCCGCGTTCTTCGTGGGACACGGGCAGGCCGCGCGACAATCGCTCGAGAGCTGCGTGAGTTGTCACGCCGAGCGGGACTGCACCACATGCCACTCGGCCATGGGCGGTCGCCGCTTCTCGCCGCACGGTCCGGGCTTCGATGGTGCGCGTCTCCAGCGCCGCAATCCGGAGATGTGCATCGCCTGCCATGGGCGGGCGATTCCGACCGTCAACCGCTGAACGACGCCACTACTGCGGCCAGGTACGCTCACCGGCCCTGACGGCAAAGGGCAGTCGGTTCGAAGGGGGGGGGAGTGGGCAGGCGGACGCGGGAGTGAATGCGCAGTCGGGATTGCGCGCGAGGTTGAAGTCCACCACCGTCCGCCCGAGCGAATCCGGGAGCGGGACGTCAACGAAGCGACCCGCGGCGTAGCTCCCGTCCCCGCTGGTCGCGTCCCGGATCACCACCAGCATCGTGCGGGCGCGTCGCCCGCGGCTCCACGCTTCCAGGTGGAGCGTGTCCGCCCCTCGGACCACCGTGACGATGCCCGCCACCTGTTGCGGCAGATCAAACCCGCGCACGGTGGGGACATGCCGCCATGCGGGATCACTCGCCACGAAGCTTGCCGGCAGCCACCACGACGTATCGGTGGGCCATCGGGCAATCCCCTCGAAGTCGTTGCGTGCCGGTGCCAGGGTGTCGGTGAGCCAGAGCGTCACGTGCCCATCGCTCCATTGCGCGTTCACCCGGAGCGAACCGTGCCATGCCGCCGCGCCGTCATCCTCTGGCTGATCGCGCAATGCCAGCAGCGAGGCCTCCCGGCGGGCGCGCTCCCCCACCCAGAACACGGGGACCTCCGGCTCCAACTGCAACGAGTCCCCCCGCGCCACCAGGCGTCCGAGCCGCGGCGGTGCGTGGTCACTCGGCACACGACAGAGCGCCTCAGGGGCCCCACCGATCGTGGCGGGCAAGGCACTGTCCGGAACGCGGCAGAGGCCGATCAATGTGAACGGACCAGCACTTCCGGCGACCAACTGGTGGCGGACATCTACCCAGCCGGCCACCTGTTCCGCGAGATCGGCGGCGGCCGGTCGCGCGAGTGGCGGTGATGGGTCCGGCGCCGATGGCGTGGGTGTGCACGCGGCAAGCAGGAGCATCACGAGAGGCACGCGGTTGGGGATCATCGTTCTACCTTAACGGTGTGCCCGGCGACGTGGGAGGGCACGCACTTTACCCCGGCGGCCATTCTGCACACTTTCCCCGGGTTCCGTCGCTTCCTCTCCTCACCGCCCCGGATCGTCCATGTCCCTCACGTCGCGCGTCCTGCTCGCGCTGGTCCTCGGGCTCGCGCTCGGAATCGCACTCGCCACCGTCCTGCCTCCGGAATGGCGGGTCGTCTCGACGTGGGTGGAGCCGATCGGGACCATCTGGACCCGCGCCTTGCAGATGACCGTGCTGCCCCTGGTGGTCACGCTGCTGTTCACCGGCGTGCTCTCGGGTGGCACGGGGATCGGGTCTCTGGGCGTTCGTGGTGTGGTGCTCTTCGCCGTCTTGTTGCTGGTTGTGGCGGGCGCCACTGTGATGATTGCTCCCGCCATCTTCGCGAAGGTCACGATCGATCCGGTGGCGGCCGCTGCGCTCCGGGAGGGGACCTCGCTGCCAACGGCAGCGGTCCCAAGCGTGCGCGAGTGGCTGGTGGGGCTGGTCCCGAACAACATCGTTGCCGCCGGCGCGTCCGGCGCGATGCTGCCGATCATCGTCGCGACACTGCTCTTCGGCGCAGCCGCTTCGCGGCTTCCCGTCGAGCATCGTGACGTGCTGGAGCGCGGTGCCTCGGCGATCTGCGCGATGACGCTCGTGGTGGTGCGGTGGCTGCTGGTCGTGGCGCCGATCGGCGTGTTCGCCCTTGCGGTACCGCTCGCCGTCCGGTTGGGCGTGTCCGCACTCGGCGCGGTGGGTGCGTACATCGCGATCACCGCGGCGTTGTCGGTGGCGGTGATTCTCGCGCTGTATCCGCTGGTGTGGGTGCGCGGCATCAAGCTGGGAGATTTCGTGAAGGCCGCCGGACCCGGGCAGAGTATCGCCGTCTCCGCCCGCTCTTCACTCGCGGCGCTCCCTGCGATGATCGAAGGTGCGACCGACCTGGGCCTGTCACCGCGCGTGGTGGCGTTCTTCCTGCCGTTCTCCTCGTCGCTCTTTCGGCTCGGCGCAGCGATCGCGATCCCGGTTGGCGTCTGCTTCGTCGCGTTGCTCTATGGTGTGCCACTCGGGCCCACGGAATACATCACGATCGCGTTCCTCTCGGTGTTGTTGTCCTTCTCCGTGCCGGGGATTCCTGGAGGGTCGATCCTGATCATGGCCCCCGTGCTGCTGGCAGTCGGTGCGCCTGTGGAGGGGGTCGGCATCCTGCTCGGGGTGGACACGATTCCCGATATGTTCCGCACCACCGCCAACGTCACGGGGACGATGGCGGCGGCCACGGTCATCGAGGGAAAAGCTGCGAGCTGAACCATCACGAACGAGGGAGCCATGATGTACGCACGGACGACCGCGATCCTGCTCGGCGCGATGTCCCTCGGATGTGCTGACGCCCCGATCCTGCCGCCGACTCCCCAGGCCCTGCAGTTCGAGGGTGCTGCCGCTGTGCGACCGGGATTCGTTTCGGATACGATCGTCGTGGTCGTGACCGGCGAACTTGGGCGACCTGTGCCGGATGTCGAGGTGACCTGGTCCATCGATGCCTCGCTCGCCGATGTGTTTCCGCTCGAGTCCCGAACCGATCGCGATGGACGAGCCCGCGCCCTGGTGCGCGGAGGGATCGCGCTTGATCACCAGCGTGTGCAGGCCCGCGCGGGAGGTCTCGACCCGGTCATCCTGGACCTCGCCGTCGACGCGGGAAGCATGGTCGCGATTGTTGGCGGAAATCAGTATTCGAGTGCCAGTGGTGCTCCACCTGCCTTCTGCGTGGAGCGCGCTAGCGGCCCGGTGCACTGCCCGGCAACCGTCGGTCCGTGGCAGGCGCTGGACGGGGAAGAACTGCACGGACTGGTCGCCGCTGGAAGCGAGGCGTGCGGCCTGACCGCGGCGGGCCGTGTCTGGTGCCTGTCGTCCGGTGGGAATGCACTGCGCGACCTCGCCGGCAACCATCCACCGATTATCACCATTGCGATGGGGTTTCCTGGCTTCGGCGGGAGTTGTGGGCTCGATGCTGAGGGAAGGGCCTGGTGCTGGGGGCGTGCCAACGAGCGATTCCTGCAAGCGCCTTTATCTGACGAAGTCTGGGAGGAGATCCGCCCCCTTCCGACCGACCTGCGGTTCCGTCAGCTGACGGTGAGTTCGCATCATGCCTGCGGCGTGGTCCTTGACGGCACGGTCTGGTGTTGGGGGAACAACGCCTTTGGTCAACTGGGCACAGGGCCGGGAGATGGCGTCGCTCCGCGCCCGATCGAGGGGTTGCCCTCCGCGCTCACCGTGCACGCGAACCACCTCGACGGACTCTGCTCACTGGGCGTGGACCGCATCGTAAGGTGCTGGGGAGACCCGTTTGCGGACGGGTTGGGTCGCGATGAGTCAACCTTCAGCGGGGCGTTCCCGATCCCGCAGCCAATCACCCGGGTCGGGCGCGTTCGTGACATTCAGCCGACGGGGCATGGGTGGGCCGCTTTGGACGACGACGGTCGCCTGCACCTCTGGGGGCGCGGGGTGGGCGGTACTGGCTGGAGGGAGGGCTCGCCACGACTCTTCGGCCCCGGAGCCAGCTTCCGTAGCTTGGCGACGTCGCCAGGGGTCGCCTGTGCGCTCGACGAGACAGGCCGCGCCACCTGCGTCAACACGATCACAGCCATTACACATGTTGCGTTCAGCAATCTCGACCCGATCACCTTCCGGGACTTCTGGGGAGTGCCTCCCCTGTAAAGGAAGAAGGCCCAGCGCAGTTGCCGGGCCTTCTCCCTCTACCCCGTTGCGGTGGCGATTACGGCAGCATGCAATCCTGACGCACCCCGAGCGCCTCGGCGATCGTCGCCCAGGAGATCGCGGCCACCCCACCGTCATCGTGCACGGCGAAGAGCGCCCCGGCCGGGAAGCCCGGGAAGGCGCGCTGCGTGAGCGCGATGCCATCGGTGTTGAGGATCGTCGGTGACCCGAACGAGCCCACGTGCGCCAGCGTCATCCGGTCGAAGAGGTGATAGGTGTTGACCACCTTCCCCTGGTCGGTGGCGATCCAGTAGCCGGCCGTATCCCCACAGGCGTACAGCACGATGCCCTCTGCCTGATTCGGGAAGAAGCGCTGCGGCACCGTGTCACCGGTGAAGCGGCCGTCGAGGGTGTACACCTTCAACTGGGAACTGCCCTCCAGCTCCTCGGCGATCATCAGGCGGTCGTTCACCCCATCGGCCATGATCGATTCCACCACGCGCAGCACGCCCGCTCCGGCGGTGTCGCCGAACGTGCGGACCAGTTCGGCCGTCGCGCGATCACCATCGACCCGCACTTCGTACTCGCGGACACGGCGACCGAGCGCGCTGTCGGGTGGGACCGAATCTTCGACGATCTCATAGCTGTCGGTGATCCAACTGCGGTAGACGCCATCGGCGCGCTGCACGACGGTCACGCCGTAGGGCTTGCCGAGGTCACCCTCACCATAGATACCCAGCGGGGTGAAGTCAGGGAGGCGGAGCACCTGCACACGGCGTCCGTCGCGTTCCACTACCCAGAGCAGGTCGCCGTGCAGGGCGACCCCGTTCGGGCGGATGTACTCGCCCGGTCCGCTGCCACGCACACCGACGTCGCGGACGAGTTCACCCGTCGAGGCGTCGTGCACCCGGATCACGTCGCCGGCCTTGGCGGTGACGAGGAGCCAGTGCTCACCATTGGGGCCGTGCCAGACCACGGGGGAGTCGATGTCGAGCATCGTGTCGCGGACGGTCTGCCAGGACTCGCGGATCTCAGCGGTGACAGGTTCCGAGGCGAGGGTCGGTTCCGGCTCGGCCGGACGGTCCGAGCAGCCGAGGAGTGCGACGAGCAGCACGGTGGCGGTGGTGGGGCGGAGCACGATGTTACCTCGCGGAGAACGATGGGGGTGGAATAGAAGCATCGAAGATACTGATCTCGACGATGGATGCCACACGCGGCGGACTCGTCCCTTCGGATGATACGGTACCGTTACAGGGAGTGTAGCTGTCCGTGACTGAAGAGGGGAAACTTGTCTCGTCGTTACAAAGGCACCCCCTCCCACCCTCAGCAATGGTCACCTACCTGATGCGACTTTTCGTTCGTCTCTCTGCGCTGTTCCTGCTGTGCGGCCTTTCGCTCGCCGCACCGCGCCAACTGCATGCCCAGGGTGTTGTCACGGGTGTCGTCATTGACGAAGCCACCGACCTGGCCCTCACCGGTGTGATCGTCCGGGTCGACGCCCTCAACCGTGAAGTCGCCACTGATCGGAACGGCCGCTTCACCTTCAGCGGCATTCCTGCCGGCAGCCACGAGCTGAGCACCCGGTATATCGGCTACGCTCCGGCCCGGACCACCGTGACCGTCACCGCTGGTCGCACCACCACCGTGCGTCTGGTCGTCCGGTCCGCCGTGACCGAGCTCGGCCAACTGATCGTGACGGCCACGCGCTCGGGTCAGGCTTCGGCACTGAACCAGCAGCAGAACGCCGCCAACGTGACGAACGTGGTGGCCGCCGACCAGATCGGTCGCTTCCCCGACGCGAACATTGGTGACGCGCTCAAGCGCATCCCGGGTGTCACGGTCGCGCTTGACCAGGGCGAGGCCCGCTTTGGCTCCATCCGTGGCACGGAGCCGCGCTTCAACTCGGTGATGGTCAATGGTGAGCGGGTGCCGTCGGCCGAGGCCGAGGTGCGCGAGGTGCAGCTCGACCTGATCCCGGCTGACATGGTGCAGGCGGTCGAGGTCAACAAGACGCTCACCCCCGAAATGGACGCTGACGCGATCGGTGGCTCGGTCAACGTCGTCACGCGTGCTGCGCCGACCGGTTTCCGTCTGTCCACGACGCTCGGCTCGGGGTACAACTACATCCGCGACGAGCCGGTGATTCTGGGCTCGGCAGTCATCGGCACCCGCTTTCTGAATGATCGCCTCGGCGTCATCGCCAGCGGGTCGTACTACGACCAGAAGTTCGGCTCGGACAACAAGGAAGGTGTGTGGGACAAGGACGACGACGGTAACGCCTTCATGGAGGAGTTCGACATCCGCCGCTATGACGTGCAGCGTATCCGTCGCTCCGTCTCGGCCTCGCTCGATTACCGCCTGGGCGAGAACAGCACGGTCATGCTGCGCTCGATCTACAACCACCGTGATGACTGGGAGAATCGGTTCCGGACGCGCTTCGTGCTCGACGCGCCCGATGCCAGCGGGATCCAGGAGACCGAAATCCGGCGCCAGACCAAGGGTGGCGGCCCGGACCCGCGCCTCAAGGCGACCCGCCTCGAGGAACAGAAGACCCAGAGCCACCAGCTCTCTGGTGAGCACCTTCTCTCGCGGTCAGGGATCATGCTGACCTGGTCCGGCTCGATCGCCCGCGCCTCCGAGACGCGCCCTGACGAGCGCTACATCGAGTGGCGCGCGCGCAATGTCGCCATCAACTCGGACTACCGTGACGAACAGAACCCGCTGTTTCCTGCGGTGAATGCTGGGGATGTCGCGCCTGATCAGTTCACCTTCCGTCGTATCGAGCAGCAGGAGAGCTTCACGCGCGATCTTGACCGGAACGCCCGGGTGGACCTGCTGCTGCCGCTCTCCACTGGCGACCTCAGCAGCCGCCTGAAGGTGGGTGTGCGCTACCGCGGCAAGGACAAGAACCGCGACAACTCCTTCAACCGCGCGGAGCCCCTCAACGAGGCACCGTTCGACAACCTCACGTCCTCGGACAACGCGGACTACACCGTGGATGACAACCTCGCTGGGAATTACCAGTACGGCGTCTTCACCACACCAGATCAGCTGGCACGCTTGGACCTCTTCAACAGCTCGGCATTCGAGCTGGAGGATCGCCCTGACGAGTACGCGGCAGGCAATTTCACGGCGACCGAAAAGATCACGGCAGGCTACGTGCAGCTGGAGCAGGAGCTGAGCCGCAACGTCAGCATCATCGCGGGCGCCCGCGTCGAGCGGACCGATGTGGATTACAACGGCTTCGAGTTTGACCTGGACGAGGAAGTCGTGCGGCCCACCACCGGGTCGCAGAACTACACGGACGTCCTCCCCGGCATCAATATCCGGTGGCAGGCAGCGCCGGCGACCGTCGTGCGTGCCGCGTGGACCAACGCGATCGCCCGGCCGAACTACTTCGACCTCGTGCCGTACCGCGAGGTCTCCCTGGATGATGACGAGCTCGCCGTGGGCAACCCGGCACTGAAGCCGACCAAGTCGATGAACTTCGACCTCTCGGTCGAGCGCTACTTCGAGTCGGTCGGCCTCGTCTCCGTCGGCCTGTTCCACAAGGAAATCTCTGACTTCATCTTCAACTTCACCGAGTTCGGCGCGACCGATCCGGTGACCAATCGAGTCTTCTCCCAGATCTCGCGGCCCCGCAACGGCGCCGAAGCGAAGTTGACCGGTGCCGAGTTCGCGGTGCAGCGCCAGCTCGACTTCCTCCCCGGCGCGTTGCGCTACTTCGGGATCTACACGAACTACACCTACAACACTTCGAGCGTCGAGGGGTTGGAGATTGAAGGCCGGGATCTCGAAGACCTGCCGCTCCTGGGTACGGCAGAACACACGGCCAACGTGTCGCTCTCCTATGATGCGCCGCGCTTGTCCTTCCGTGTCGCGCTGAACTACCAGAGCGAGTCGCTGGATGCAGGCGAGGGCGGGTACAACGAGGATGCCTTCTTCGATCGCTGGGCCGACAGCCGCACCGACATTGACGCGAACGCGACGTACCTCGTGACCCCGCGGGCGCGGTTCTTCGTCGAGGCGAACAACCTCAACAATCGTCCGCTCCGCTTCTACCAGGGTGTCCGTGGTCGCTTGATGCAGGATGAGTACTACGGTCGCCGGATTCAGGCGGGCTTCAAGCTCGACTTCTGATTCCCGCATTCTGATTCAAGACAACAGAGGGGGGTGGCGCGATCATCGCGCCACCCCCCTCGGTCGTTCGGCTATGGATCGGTTAGACGGTGCCTTCCTCCAACCATGCGTGTTCGCCCCGCATGACCGCCTGGGCCACGCGGTAGGTTGCCACATCGTCCGGGCCGAACGCCTCGTGGAAGAGCTGGTCCACCCGGCCGCGGGCATGTCGGCAGAAGATATCGGCCAACGCCAGCGCCTCCTTGTTGCCTGCACGTGCCATCGCATGCGCACGTGAGACGGTGGCGGCCATCGCGAAGAGTTCCGCGCCGACATCCACCAAACGGAACAGCACCGACTGCCGCTGCTCGAGCTTCGGCCCGAAACGCACCATGGCGTGGAAGAGGGTGCGTGCGAGTTTCCGCGAGCGGCGCTCGACGAAGCGCATGTGGCCTGCCAAGTCGTCGAATTCGCCGTGACGGAACGCCGTCAGGCCGAACCAGAGCCGCGGGTACCAGAGCGCATAGAATCCCGCGGAGCGCACCAGCGCCTTCAGCTTGGCGCTCACCGAGGTGCGCGGGTCAATCAGGTCGCCGGCGACCTGCAGGTGCGTGTCGACGGCCTCCCGCGCGATGAAGAGCCGCATGATCTCGCTCGACCCCTCGAAGATCCGGTTGATGCGGAAGTCGCGGTACATCCGCTCCACCGGGTCGGGTTTGGCACCGCGCATGCGGAGCGAGTCGGCGGTCTCGTAGCCACGCCCGCCCTTGATCTGCAGGCAGTCGTCCACGATGCGGTCGCCCATTTCGGTGTTCCAGAGCTTGGCGATCGCCGCCTCGAGGCGAATGTCCGCGTCGCCGCGATCTGACAACAGCGAGGCAAGATCGCTGACTGCCTCCATCGCAAAGGTGTCGGCGGCCATCGTGCCGAGCATCTGCGCCACGGCATCGTGCTTCCCGATCGCCTTGCCCCATTGCACCCGCTCGGCGGCCCATTCGCGCGAGATGCGCACCGCCACCTTGGCGCCTGCCGCTGCCGAGGCCGGGAGGGTGAGCCGGCCGGTGTTGAGCGTGGTCAGCGCGAGCTTGAGGCCCTTGCCTTCGCCCCAGAGGACATTCTCCGCGGGGATCTTCACGTTCGTGAACCGCATCACCCCGTTCTCGATCGCCTTGAGCCCCATGAAGCCGAGGCGATGCACCACCTCGACGCCTTCCCACTCGGCCTCGACGATGAACGCGGTGATGCGCTTCCCTGTCCGTGCCATCACCACCATCACTTCGGCGACGGGGCCGTTCGTGCACCAGAGCTTCTCACCGTTGAGAATCCAGTGCGTGCCGTCGGCGCTCTTCTCCGCCGTGGTGGCGAGGCCAGCCGGGTCGGAGCCCACGCCTTCCTCGGTGAGCGCAAAGGCGGAGATCGCACCCTTGGCGACCCGCGGCAGATAACGCTGCTTCTGTTCCGCGGTGCCGAACAACTTGAGCGGGACGGCGACGCCAATGGATTGGCTGGCGGAGAGGAGCGCGGTGAGCGAGCCGTCCTGCGAGGTCACCAGGCCGATCGCCTTGGTGTACATCAACTGGCTCAGCCCCAGGCCGCCGTACTGTTCGTCGATCTTGATCCCGAACGCGCCGATGTCGCGGAGTCCCTGCACGACGCGCTCGGGGACCTTCCCCTCGCGATCGATCGCATCGGAGTCCACCTCGTCGCGCATGAACGCCGCCAGCTTGTCGAGGAACGGCTGCGCCTTCGCCACCTCCTCGGCGCTCGGTGCGGGGAAGGGATGAATCAGATGCAGGGGCAGCGAGCCGGCGAAGAGTTCGCGCACGAAGCTGGGCGCGGTCCACTCGGTCTCCCGGGCCGCCTCCGCGACGGCGCGTGCCTCATCCACGGACGGGGCAGCGGGCGGTGCTTCCATTGTGGTGCTCATCGTGCGCTCCTGCGTGGTGTGGTGGCCTGCCGTGTCCGCGTCGGCAGGGCGCCGATCAGAAGGGCGGTGATGTGTCGCTTGCGCTCGTCGGCGAAGCCTGGCGCGGTGGTGTCGAAGCCGAGGGCGCGCACCAGCGTCCCGCCGTGGAGCTGCGGGAACCAGGTCAGCGCGATCAGGGAGAGCAGGGTGTGCCGCACCGCAGCGCGTGCCCGTGGCGGGAAGCCGAGTTCCTGGGCCAGCGCGTCCACCGCCTCGGCCCCGACGGCCTGCGCGAGGGGGAGGTCGCCGGTGCCGGGGCCCTCGCCGAGCGCGTCGCGTTGGATCAGCCGCACGAAGACGGGGTGCGCAGCCACGAAGTCCACGTAGTCGCTCACGGCGCCGGCCAGCACCTCCGCCGGCGGACGTCCGCTGCGGAGGGCCCGGACTCGGCCGGTGCGCACGGCATCGAGTGCATCGGCGAAGCAGTGTTCGAGCACGGCGGTGTAGAGGCCGGACTTCGAGCCGAAGAAGTAGGCCGGCGTGGCGCGCGAGACGCCGGCCGCCTCGCCGATTTCGGCCAGCGAGACGGCATCGAACCCGCGTGCGGCAAAGAGTTCGCCGGCGGCATCGAGGATGGCCGCACGGGAGCGCTCGGCGTCGCGTGCCTTCGTCGGAGTTAGCTTGCTTGCCATTCAGCAAGTTAGCCGTCGGCCGGGGTGGGCGGAAGGGGTCAGGGGTCAGGGGGACACGGCCTTCGGCCGCGCTTGGTGAAAGGTGAAACGGGAGGGAATCACCCTTTCACCTTTCACGTTTCACCGCTGTTCCCCCTCACCCCTCACCCCTCAGTTCGCCGCCCTGGGCACCATCACGTCGACCGTCGCCCAGCTCGCGCTGCGCCCGCTGCCATAGCGCACATCGCTGAGCCGGACACGCAGCGAGTCACCGACCGCCTCTGTCGTCGCCACTGGGAAGCGCGACCAGGTCAGGAAGTTGGCGCCGCGGCGGGTGGCGGTGAGCGCACGGACGAGGGCGCTGTCGAGGCCGATGGCCTGCCGCCCAGTCGCCGTGTAGGTGGGAGCAGGGTCGAAGCGCACGCGCCCGGTCTCAAGCGAATCGCCGAGGTCGCGAATCACCTCGCGCTGATTGGGCCACAGCGGGACCGGGCCGACCATGGTGCGAGTACTGGGGGGGGGATCTGCCTGCGCGTGCACCGCCGTCACGCCCCATCGTGACAGACCGATCATCCCCCCCACATAGATCGCCGCGAGCGCGAGCGTGACGCGCGCTGCACCGGCCGTACCACGCCGCTTGCTCCAGATCCAACCAATCGCCAGCGCGCCCCACACCCACGGGTCGATGATGAACAGCGCGTCGCCATAGAACCAGCGCGGCGAGAGCGGCATCAGCAGCCGTACGCCGTAGGAGTTGAACCAATCCAGGAGCGGATGCGACCAGATCCCGATCGCTGCCGCGGCCAGCAGCCACCGCACATCCACCAGCGGGCGCGGCAGCGTGGTGCGCCCCTGGCGCCAGCGATCCCACGCGAGCAGTGCTGCGGTCAGCACGAACGGCCAGAGCACCATCGCCAGCACGCCGTGAGTCCAACCGCGACGAAACGCGAGCGCATCGGTGCCATCGCCCACGAGGTAGATGAGGGCATCGACGTCAGGCAGGTTCGCGCCGATCACCAGCGCCGCTGTCGCCAGCGCGGTGCGCCGCTTGAACCCTGAGTGGGCGAGCGCGAGGCCGACGAGGGAGTGGGTGAGGTTGTCCATGGGATTCCAAGGTTAATCTGACGTCGTAGGTCGTAGGTCGTAGGTCGTAGGACGAAACGGAGGACGCTGCCCTGACCGTGGAGAAGCAGAATTCCGAGGAAGGGGTGCGGGCTCCGGAGCACACGACCTACGACCTACGACCTACGACCCAACATACCCCAACGAAAAACGGAGAGCAGCACCCGCTGCCCTCCGTTCGCCGTTCGCGGTTCGCGCTTCGCGATTACATCGGCGCCTTGGTCGCGTGCCAATCGCCGGTGGCCACCACGTCATTCGTGCCGACAACCATCGTCTGCACCGTGCCAACCAGGCGGCCGTCATCGGCCAGGCGGCCGACCGAGCGGAACATGACCATCATGCCGTCTTCGCGTGCGGGGTCGACATAGGGATTCGAGGTGACGACCATCGAATCGGCGTCCATCATCGTTGTGTAGCCGATCGGGTCGGCGATGCCTTCCAAGACCAAGGTGCCCGACGTGTCGGACGTGGACGTGGACGTCCAGTTCGAGACGACCGAGTCGGTTCCGGCAGCCATCGTCATGCCCGTCCAGCTACCGCTCACCTGCGCGGCGGTCAGCATCGCCGGCGCCGGCGGCGCCTCGGGGGTCATCTCTTCAGGAGCGGCCTTCTCGCCGCAGGCCGCGGCAAGCAAAAGGGCAGGCACAAGCAGCAGCGAACGCATGGGACATCCTTGGGCTGGGTGGGGAATGGGCGATCATGTACGCGCCAACAAGCTCGGCGCATCCCTCAATGATGCAGGTTGGTACACGAAAACGCAACATTTGCCCACGCTGGCGTCACCCCCCCCCCACCCAGTCACCCCCCCAAGGTGACGCTGCAATCGGTCAGGAACCCGCCACGGACATTGTACCGGGTGTGGACCGTGAGCCGCCTGGCCTTGAGGACCCCCTGCAGGTCCTCGGCGAGACGGGCCGTGGCGTGCTCCTGGAAGATCCCGACATTGCGATAGCTCATGACGTAGTACTTCAAGCTCTTGAGCTCGATACACCGGTCGGAGGGCACGTAGGTGAGGGTCAGCTTGGCAAGGTCCGGCAGCCCGCTGAAGGGGCAGACCGCGGAAAACTCGTCGGTGCTGGTGACGATCTCCTGCTCGGGGCCCTGATAGGGGAAGGTCTCGAGTACGGCGACGTCGATGGCCTCGGGCCCGACGAACGGGATGGTGCGTCCTTCTGCGGTGGCCATCATCGGCTCCAGGTTGGCGTTGCCCCAAAACTAGCGGGCATCAGGGTCCGTCGGCTTGGGCAAGCGCGAGGTGCCGTCCACCAGCCTACCGGGGCGCACCGCCTCGAAACCGAATCGGGACCTGACCGCATCCACGGCCCGAGTGACCCCGCGGGCGCGCCCCCGCTCCGGGGCCTCGAAGAGATCCGGCACCTCGGCGGGTCCGAGCGCGGTGGCAGCCACGCCCAGAAGCCGGATGGCCTGGCCCGCGTGGCGGGCCTCTGCGAGCGCCGGCGTGAGCAGTGCGCGCGCCGCAGTCAGCAAGTCGGCGTCGAGTGCCGTGGGCTGGGGCAGGGTGGTGCGCCGTGTGACCGTCCGGAAGTCGGCGTGCCGCAGCTTCAGCACCACGGCGCCAGCGGCGAGTTCTTCATCGCGCAGTTGACCGGCCACGCGCGCGGTCAACAGCAACAGGACGCGATCGAGGGCGGCCGCATCGGTGAGGTCCTCGAAGAAGGTGGTCTCGCGTGAAACCGACTTCGGGGGGCCCGCCGGCCGGATCCTCCCCCCCCCACGACCGTCGGCGCGGCGCGCCAGCAACATGGCCTCCTCACGACCGACAAGCGCGGCAAGAGCAGCCTGCGACATCGCCTGCACCTGAGCGACGTCTTCCAGCCCACGCGCGGCAAGGCGCGCCGCGGTCTTCGGCCCGATGCCGGGCAGCGCCTTGAGCGGGAGTCCGGCCATGAAGCCACGCTCCCATCCAGGGCGCACTTCGCAGATCCCTCTGGGCTTGGCATAGTCGGACGCGATCTTGGCGATCATCCGGTTCGGTCCGATACCGATCGAGCAGTCGAGGAGTGCCGTCGCGCGCACGTCGTGTCGAATGGTCGTCGCCACGTTGAGCAGTGAGATCGGATGCAGCAGATCGGTGCCCGAGAAATCGAGGAAGCCCTCGTCGAGTCCCGTCATGACCACGAGCGGCGCGTGGCGCGCCAGTACTTCCCTCACGGCCCGAGAGGCCGCCTTGTACCAGGCGAACTCACCCTTGACGAATGTGGCGTCGGGGCACCGCCTCGCGGCCTCTGCAATCGGCATTCCGCTGCGCACCCCGAACGCGCGCGCGCCATAACTCGCTGACTGCACCACGCCGCGCGAGCTGCGGCGCCCCCCGACGATCAGGCACTCGACGCCCTCGAGTGTCGGGTCATGCCGGCGGCACACCTCCACGAAGAAGGCATCGAGATCCACATGCAGGACGCGTTGCGTCATCGGGGCCATCGGAGCGAAGACACCCTAGATTGTAGCCATCTCATTTTCCGGAGTCCCGATGCGCATCGGATTCGCCGGTCTCGGCGCCCTTGGGGTCCCGATGGCCGAACGGCTGGCCACCACGCACGATCTCGCGGTCTGGAACCGCACCAGCAGCCGTGCCCAAGCGTTCGTCGAGCGCTTTCCCAACGTGCGTCTGGCAAGCGCCGCGCGCGACCTCGCCGACGGGGCGGACGCGATTGTCACCTGTCTGCCCACCTCCGCGGAGGTCGAGGCGCTGCTGGATGGGCCGGAGGGAGTTCTTGCCCACCTGCGGGCCGGGGCGCTCGTGGTGGATTGCACCTCAGGTGATCCCGATTCGTCACGCCGGATTGCAGCGCGCCTTGCGGCTTCGGGAGTCGGTTTCGTGGATGCACCGGTCAGCGGGGGGCCGCCGATGGCGGCCGCGGGACAGCTCACGGTCATGTGTGGCGGCACCGAGGAGGACGTCGCGCGAGCGCGTGAGGTCGTCGCCCCCTTCGCCGCCAAGGTCGTGCATCTCGGACCCGTCGGCGCCGGACACGCCATGAAGGCGGTCAACAACGCGCTTCTCGCGGTGAACATTCTGGCGTTGGCCGAGGGTCTGACGATGCTCACCAAGGCGGGGATCGCGCCGCGGGAGGCCGTCGACGTGCTCAACGCCTCGAGCGGGCGCTCGTTCGTGAGCGAGGCGTTGGTTCCCGAACGCGTGCTGACCGGGACTTGGCCACGGATGTTCCGGCTGGCGTTGCTCGAGAAGGACATCGGGATCGCCCACGACCTTGCCGCCGAGCTGCGGATTGCCGATCCGGTGCTGGCGCATGCGCGGGAGCTCTACCGGATGCATCGCGCCTCGTTGGGCGAGTCGGCAGACTACCTCGATCCGATTCGTGCCGCCGAAGCAGCGGCCGGGGTCGAGGTGCGCGGATGACGCCGCTCCCCGAAACGGCACCTGTGCTCGTGCTGGTGGCCGTGCAGGACATGGTCAACCTCGCGTCCTGCATTCGGGTGGCGAAGAACTTCGGCATCACCGAGCTGCGGCTGGTCAAGCCGGAGTGCTCGGTTGATCCGTATCGCCTTGAGGGCGTCGCGCACAACACTGCCGACGTGATCGACCGGATGACGATTCACGAGACGCTCGACGACGCCTTCGCCGATCTGACCTACGTGGTCGGGCTCACCGGCCGAGAGCGGACGGCGAAGCGGACGATGCTGCGGCCGCGACCTGCGGCGGCCGAATTGGTGGCGCGCTCCGGGGGTGGACGGGTTGGCATCATGGCCGGGCGCGAGGACCACGGACTCCAGAACGAGGAACTCGATCGGTGTGACGCGCTGGTCACCATCAGCGGGAACCCGACCTATACCTCGCTCAACCTGGCGCAGGCGGTCGGAATCTTTGCCTACGAGACCTGGATCGCCCGGGGCGGGGATGACATCCCCTTCAAGCCACCCCGGCACGCGGCCCCTCCGGCGGATCACGCGACGATGGAGGCGATCTTCGCCGACTGGCAGACCGCGTTGATCCAGATCGAGTTCTTCAAGAAGCGGGAACCGGAGCTGGTGATGCGCGGCTTCCGGGAGGTGATCTTCCGGGCGGGTCTCGATGCACGTGAGGCCGGGCTCTTCCGCGCCATCGGGCTGGAAGTCGGGCACTTCCTGCGCCGGAAGGGGGTCTTGCCCCCCTTGCCGCCGCGCCGGGGAACCTCAGGACAGGCTCCGGGTAGCGACACGGAGACGGATCGGATGATCGACCCGTAGTTGAACGGAGGGGGCACCCTCGCTACATTTGCGCGCTGGTAGGGAGTCGCTTTCGGGACTCCCCTTTTTGCGGCATCAATGTGTTCGTGAATTTTTTCACAATCACTTCCCTCGCATGGTTCCTCTTCGGCGGTCAATGGATATGCGCAAGCGGTTCCTTGTCGGACTCGGAGCGGTCGCGGCGGTTACGGTGGGGGTCCTGACCCTCTCGTCCCGCGCGTCCGACGCCCAGCAACCTGCTGCGACCGGCCCGGCGGCATTGACGCCCTCGGATTCGTCGTCGTACAAGGGTCCCAAGCAGCCCATCTTCTTCCGGCACGACATTCACGCCGGGCAGCTGAAGATGGAGTGCCAGTACTGCCACTATTCGGTGGCGGTGTCGTCGGAGCCGGGCATTCCCAGCATGCAGACGTGCATGGGCTGTCACCTCGCGGTGGCTGGCAAGGACTCGACCAATCGCGCCGAGATCCAGAAGCTCAAGGACGCCTGGAACGAAGGGAAGCCGGTGGAGTGGGTGCGCATCCACAACGTGGCGCGTCACGTCCACTTCCCGCACCAGCGCCACATCAAGGCGATGGGACCGAACGCCTGCGCGAACTGCCACGGCAACGTCGCGCGGATGCCGCAGGTCTTCCAGGTCCAGAACGTCAACAACATGGGGTGGTGTATCAACTGTCACCTCGAGCGCAACGTTACGCGCGATTGCACCGCGTGCCACTACTGATATGACCACTCGACCCACGGATCTCGGAGCGGCGATGGCCGACCAGCAGTCAGCGCAGGGCGTCGATCGGCGGCAGTTCCTCAAGGTGATCGGCGTGACCGGCGCCGGTACCGCCGCACTGTCGGGGTGTTCAACCGATCGCGTCGCCAAGCTCGTTCCCTACATGGTGCAGTCGGAGCAGCAGGTGCCCGGCGTGTCGACCGTGTACGCCTCCACGTGCACCGAGTGCGCCTCGGGCTGTGGCGTGCATGTCATCA
>JAABRY010000050.1 GCA_011390645.1 Gemmatimonadota bacterium | reverse complement strand
GATGGCGGCCGACCGCGTCAATCTCGTCGATGAATATGATGCAGGGCGCGTGGGCCTTCCCCTGTTCGAAGAGATCGCGCACGCGGCTGGCGCCGACACCCACGAACATCTCGACGAAGTCCGAGCCGGACATCGAGAAGAACGGGCGCCCCGCCTCGCCAGCAACGGCCTTGGCGAGCAGCGTCTTGCCGGTGCCCGGGGGCCCGACAAGCAGGGCACCCTTCGGCAGGCGTCCACCGAGTCGCGTGAACTTCTGCGGATCCTTGAGGAACTCGATGATCTCCTGCAGCTCCACCTTGGCCTCGTCGGCCCCAGCCACGTCCGCGAAGGTCAACTTGGGCGTGTCGCCGGTGAGCAGCTTGGCCTTGCTCTTCCCGAACTGGAAGGCACGATTGCCGCCAGACTGCATCTGCCGGAAGAGGAAGACCCAGAGGCCGATGATCACGATCCATGGCAGCGCCATGAGCAGGAGCGCGGTGAATCCGCTCTTCTGTTCCTTGGCGGTGATGGTGACGCCTGCCGCCTCGAGGCGCTCGAGCAGCTCGAAGGAGTTCGCCACCGGCATCAGCACGGTGAAGACCTTCGCCTGCTGGCCATCTTCCGACACCGGCGTCCGGAACTCGCCGCGCAGCAGCTTGCCGTCGATCACCTCGACCGCCGCGACGTTGCCGCCCTCCAGCTGCCGCGAGAACTCGGTGTAGGTGAACTCGCTCGGCGCCCGCTGCTTCGACATGACCTGGAAGAGGGCGATAGCGATGACGATCCCCAACGCCCAGAGCGCGAGGTTCTTGGAGAGGGCGCCGAGACCGGAACCCGGAGGACGAGGAGCGTTGCGATCAGCCATCAGAGCAAGTCACCAATGAACGGGAGATGTCGATAGTCTTCCGCGTGATCGAGGCCGTAGCCAACGAGGAACGCGGGAGGCGCTGGAAAGCCGACCCACCGCACTTCGGGGATCGGGTCCGGCAGGAGCTGTTTGTCCAGCAGCGCACAGACCCCGAGGGAGGCCGGTCGCCGCTCCTTCAATAACGCCAACAGACGCTGAATGGTTCGCCCACTGTCGATGATATCCTCGACAATGAGAATATGTTTCCCCTCGAGCGGCGTCTCGGGGTCATAGAGCAGACGCACCGTCCCGCTGCTGACCATTCCAGCGCCGTAGGAACTCGCCACCAGGAAGTCCAGGTGCAGCGGGCGGTCGATTTGGCGCACCAAGTCGCTGAAGAAGATCACGCTCCCCTTCAACAGCCCCAGCACCAGCAAGTCGCCTTCCGGGTACGCAGCGGTGATCTCCTGGCCGAGTTCCCGGACCCGATGCGCAATCGTGGCCTCGTCGAACACCACCGCAAGGTCCCGACCGCCAGCCCGTCGCTTCATCTCAGCCGAGATGGTATTCGACACGCACCGCCTCCGTCCCTGCCCCAGGCACCGCCGCTTCGGCGCGGCAGACTCCCGGGACCCATAGGATGACCGCCTCATCGTTGAGGTGGCCGATCACCAGCGGCCAGTGGGCCCGATCCCCTCCGGGCACCCCGGCCTCGCGCAACAGCGAAGCCACCCGGCGAGATCCGATTCCCCCAAGGGGACGCATCCGGTCGCCGAATTGCCACGCTCGCACCTCAAGCGGCACCGCCGGGAACCAGGCCACCGTCCCGGACCGCGTCGCTTCACCTGCCACCCCAGCACGGACCGAGAGCCGGGCCGGCCCGAATTCCACGTCGCCATGCGCGGGCAACGCGACCGGCGAAGGCACCCCACGCTCCGGGCGGCGCAAGTGCAACCGCTCACCGGCAAGCTCCACTTCAAGCCGACGGTCCACACGAACCGATGTGCCCGGCTTCCCTTGCAGAAGCAGGGTCTCGAGGACCGCCAGGCGGCGTTCGCCGAGCAACACCCCCAGCCGGCGGCCGAGCGCGCCAAGGAGCGCCTGCCGTACCTCGGAACGATACCCCCGCAGAGGGGGGGCGGCAACGGAAAGCGCATCGCCGGAACCCTGCAGATCGAGCGCCGGCAACAGCCCCGGCATCTCGTCCCACGCGGTGCGCGATGCCGCGGCCTGCCGCCCCACCCCCATCAGACGTTCCACGGCATCCGGGAGTCGCTTGATCAGCGCCGGGAGGACCTCGTGCCGGAGCCAGGCCCGAAGATGGCGGGGGTCCCGGTTGGCCGGGTCGTCCCAGGCGGCCAGGCCAGCATCCTCTCGCCAGCGGTGGAGCGCCTCGCGGCGCACCTCCAGCAGCGGTCGGAACCACCTTCCGGCGCGAGGAGCCATCCCCGCGAGGCCGGCTGGCCCACTGCCCCTGAGCGTCCGCAGGAGGATGGTCTCGGCCTGGTCGTCGGCATGATGTGCGGTGGCAATCACTGCGGCGCCGACGTCGTCCGCCATCCGCTCCAATGCCGCGCGACGTCCGCGACGTGCCTGCGTCTCGCTCGCGCCCGGCCCCAGCTCGAGAGTCGAGGCGTGAAACGGGATCGAGCGCTCGGCGGCGAACCGTGCCACCATCGCGGCCACGGTGGCACTCTCCGGCGCGATGCCGTGGTCCACATGCCCGATCATCAGCGCACGTCCGTGGCGGGTGCGCCCCCGATACAGCAACTCCACCAGAGCGAGGGAATCGGGGCCGCCCGAGACCGCCACCAACACCGTCGCGCCGGGAGGGGTGTGTGCCGCCACGGCGTCGGCGGTGGCGCCCACGAGCAGGTCATCCACCACTCGCCCCTGGCGCGGCCGGCACTGCGTCTTCGAACGGTTCCATGTGGATCAGCACATTCTCGACCTGTGGTACCGCGCGACGGATCGCGGTCTTCACGATCCCGCTCAGGATGTGGGCATCGTGGAGCGACATGCTGGGATCCGCTTGCACGTGCAGGTCCACGAAGTACCGCGTCCCGACCTTTCGTGCCATCATCTTCTCGATGCAGCAGACGCCGGGGACGCGAGTCGCCGCCGCGCCGACGCTCTCCAGCAGGGTGTCGTCCGGCGAGCCGTCCATCAGTTCATGCAGCGCGGGCTGCACGATGCGCCACCCATTGATCCCGATCATCCCGCCGGCGACCACCGCGGCGGCCTCGTCGGCCCAATACCAGGTCGCCCCCCCCACGACCGCGACCCCGATGCCGATGAATGCGGCCACCGAGGAGATGGCGTCGGCGCGGTGATGCCACGCGTCGGCCGCGACCGCGGTGCTCCCCAGCGCATCGGCCACATCGCGAACACGACGAAACAGCGTCTCCTTGAGCACCACCACGACGGCGATGACACCGAGGGTCCATGCCTCCGGCACCGTGTGCGGCACCAGGCCCCAGCGGATGGCCTGCACGATGATCCCCCCCCCAGCGAGGAGGAGCATGCCACCCACGATGGCCGCTGCAATCGGCTCGGCCTTCCCGTGGCCCCACGGGTGTTCGTCATCCGCCGCCTGCAAGGAGAGGCGGAGCCCTCCCCACACGACCAGCGAGCCGAGAATGTCGGCCAAGGATTCGACCGCGTCCGCGACCAACGCGAAGGAGTGGCCGACGATACCGGCCACTCCCTTCCCGACCGCCAACCCGGCGTTGACCAGGAGGCCGGTGCGTGCCGCGCGCACGCCGGCAGTCCGCTCGACCGAGGCATCACTCACGCGTGGTGCGAACCTCCGGCAACCAGCGGTCGAAGAGCTCCAGAATGCGGCGGTACTCGTCCGTCCAGGAATCCGGACGGGTGAACCCATGATCCTCAACGGGATACACCGCCATCTCCCAGCGATCCTTGCCCAACTCGATCAGGCGCTGCGCCAGACGCACGACATCCTGGAAGTGGACGTTCGTGTCGATCATCCCATGCGCGATCAGCAGCGGATCCTCGAGTCCCTCGGCAAAGAAGATCGGCGAGGAGCGACGATAGGCCGTGGAGTCTCCCTGCGGCTCATTGAGGATCCGCGCCGTGTAGCCGTGGTTGTAATGGGCCCAGTCGGTGACGGAGCGCAGGGCCGCGCCCGCACCAAAGAACTCCGCGCGGGTGAAGAGCGCCATCAGTGTGATGAAGCCACCGTAGGAGCCGCCATAGATCCCGATCCGGTCCCCTGGAATACCCTGCGTGGCGGTCAGCCACCTGGAGGCATCCACGAAATCCTCGAGATCGCGCCCGCCCATGTGCCGGTAGATCGCGGTCCGCCAGTCGCGCCCGTACCCCGCGGACGCGCGATAGTCCACATCGAGAACGACATAGCCCTTCTGCGCGAGCAGATGATGGAACTGGTACTCACGGTAGTAGGTGGACCACCACTCGTGGACATTCTGGAGATATCCCGCTCCATGCACGAAGAGGACGGCGGCCCCGTTGGGCGTCGCCCCCATCTGCTCGGGACGATAGATGCGCGCCGGCACCATGACGCCATCGCTCGCGGGAATCTGCACGATCTCCGGAGCGATCCAGTTGAACGCGAGCCACTCCGGCGTGGGGGAGGTGGTCAACTGCGCCGCCGTCGCGCCAACACGCTTGGACTGCACGAAGAGTTCGGGTGGACGATTGCTGGTGGAGTGCACGTTGGCGAGGAGCTTGCCGTCGGGTGACACCGTCACCTGATGCCCGCCTTTCGTGTCGGTCCACCGGACCTTGTCGCTCCCGTCGAGGTTCATCGTCCAGAAGTGTCGCTCGTGGTTGGAGCCTTCGCTGGTGTGCATCTCGAAGCGGGTGCGGTCATCACTCAGGCCAGCCTGACGCACCTCCCATGGTCCACGCGTCAGTTGGCGCACGTTGCCACCATCGGGGGCCGCCACATACAGATGCGCCCACCCATCGGCCTCGTTCACCCACCAGATGCCCTGCACGCCCGGAAGCCAGCCCCCACAGGATCCGCACGGACCCGCGACCCACGCGGTATCGGCGAGGGTGTTGATCGCGGTCGCCGTCCCGGTGGCCGCGTCCACCAGCGTGATGACGCGACGGTCGTATTCGCGCGTGTCGGCCTGCATGAGCGCGTGGGTCCCGGCCTCATTCCACCCCCAACTGCTCACGTTGCCGAAGACCCCGGAGGAGTCCCCCGGCAACGGGTGGAACCAGCGCACCTCACCGCTCGCGACGGTGAGCACCCCGACGCGCGACTTGCCTTGCGCATCGCCCACCTTCGTGCGCGAGTTGATGTCTTCCGTGAAGCCGGAACTGGTCACATAGTTGGGCACGATCGTCGCCTTGGTGCCCGGCGCCGTGGTCGTCGTCACCAGCAGGACATGCGCGCCGGTCGGCGCGATCCATGCCGAGCGGAGGCGTTCGTCGCGCGCCAGGTAGGTGCGCGGCAGTGCCACGGAATCGCGTGCGGCCGCCTGCGCCTTGCGGATCGAATCGGCTCGCGCGCCATCGCGCATCACTGCCAGAAGGTCGAGCTGATCGCGCTCCAGCGCCGCGCGCTGCGGCGCGACCCGGGGGGGGGACGCATCCGGCGCCGGACCGGGACGAATGTCGGTCAGTTGCTCCACGAAGCCATCGGCAAGACGCCACGCGAACAGGTTGTTGCCGTCGCGGTAGAAGAACCGACGCTCATCCACCGACAGCCCAGCGAGCTGCACGTTGCCACCGGTGCGCGTGAGCGCGCGCATCCGGCCGCTCGGCAGCTCGACCACCCAGAGGTCGCCACGCGCGGAGACGATCTTTCGCTTCCCGTCGCGCGTGCGCAGACCGTCGGCCAGCAGCGGTGCGAACGAGTCGGCCTGCGCGCGCGTCAGGCGCTCCGGGACCGCGCCCGCTTCGGCCCGGACCCGATACGGCTCACTGCTGTCCCGCCAATCCGAACCAGGTGGCAACCACGAGAAGTGGATCCACCGCGAGTCGGGCGTCCACCGCACACCGGCGGGTTCGCGCCCGACCGTCTCCGGCCCGCGCATGATGGTGGGAAGGTCGAGGGTGAAGGTGGCCTGCGCGGCAAGTGCGCCGGGCAGCGCCAGAAGGGCGATCAGGGCGAGAGACGATCGCGACGCCATGCGTGCTCCGAAGAAGAAGAACGAGTGTAGAGAATGCGGTCGTGCAGGCGGCTCGGCCGCCCCTGCCAGAACTCGATTTCGCTGGGGACGATGCGATACCCGCCCCAGTGCGGCGGCCAGGCGATGGGCGCATCGCCGAACTCTGCCATCAACTCCTCCACGCGCGCCATCAGCAGCGCCCGGTCTTCGAGCATCGCACTTTGATGGGAGGCCCACGCACCAACTTGCGACCCGACCGGACGGCTCCGGAAATAGGCCGCCGAGGCTTCATCGGCAAGCCGTTCGACCGTCCCTGTCACCCGCACCTGACGCTCGAGTTCAGGCCAGTAGAACGCCAGTGCAGCGTGCGGATTCTCGTCGAGCTCACGCCCCTTGCGCGAACGAAAGTCCGTGAAGAAGACGAAGCCCTCGTCGCTCACCCCCTTGAGCAGGACCACGCGCGCGCTGGGCTTCCCCGTGGCATCGGCGGTGGCGAGGGTCATCGCGTTCGGCTCAGCCAACGCCGCCTGCTCTGCCTCGGCGAACCAGTGGCGGAACTGTGCGATCGGGTCCGGGTCGGTATGGGCGACATCCAGCTCAGCTTGAGCGTAGTCGCGCCGCATGTCGGCAATGTTCATGCAGGAAGATTCCGAAGTTGATGTTCCTCGCGCTCCACCGTGAAGCCGCGGGCGAGGTAGTTCGGCAACGCGGCCGGGCCATCGAGCGAACAGGTGTTGAGCATCACGCGCGTCGGGCCCGTCGCCCACGCCCGGCGAATCGCCTCGGTGAGCAGCCACCCACCGACGCGACGTCCAATCCACTCGGGCACCAGGCCGAAGAACTTGATCTCGATGTCCGTCTCGCATGGCACCAGCAGGAAGAAGCCGATCAGCATCTCCCCGGCGCGTGCCGTCCAGAGTTCCGTACCAGGTGCCGACAGCGCCGTGGTCCACTGTTCGGTGCTCCACGACAGGCGATCGACCCAGTGCCAGTCAGCGCCGACGCGACGATAGCACTCCTGCGCGACGACCGCAGCGCCGGGCCCCATCTCACGCCGGAGCCCCACACCCTCCGGTGCGCCGTGGGACGGGCGGAGCAGCCGTGGCGTGTCCATCACCAGATGGTAGATGGTGACTTCTACGGACGGCATCATGCCCCCACGATGGTCCCGCGACAGACGCCGAACCCGATCGTGACCGCGCCAGATGCCACGGCCTGCCCGGAAAGCGTCAGCGTGTCACCATCCTCGAGAAAACGCCGCTGCGTGCCATCCGGCAATGTGAGCGGCTCCGCGCCGCGCCAGGTGCGCTCGAGCAGGCAGCCGCGCGACTCCGGTGTCGGGCCGCTGATCGTCCCCGTGCCGAGCAGATCGCCCGGCCGGAGGTCGCAGCCATTGCTCGCGTGATGCGTGATCAGTTGCAGCGGACTCCAGTACATCGCCCCGGCGAACGCCGTGCGGCTCACCTGCCAGGGCGCGTCGCCGCGCGCCGCCATCGCCGCGGTTTGCAGGTGGACCGAGAGCTCGAGATTCCACGTGGCGTCGTCGGGGACCTGCAGGTAGGGCAACGGCGCGGGGTCGCCCTCGGGGCGCGCGGGCATCGGCACCTGAAAGGGACGCAAGGCATCCGCGGTGACGACCCAAGGGGAGATCGTCGAGCCGAAGTTCTTCGCGAGGAATGGACCGAGCGGCTGGTATTCCCATGCCTGCAGATCACGCGCAGACCAATCGTTCAGGAGCACCACGCCGAAGAGGCGTTCATGTGCTGAGCCGGCAGGCACCGACTCGCCGAGGGGGTTTGCCCCACCAATCACGAGACCGAGTTCCAACTCGTGGTCAAGCGACCGCGACGGGCCGACGCTTGGGGCGTCAGCGTCGGGAGCGCGGGTCTGTCCCCGGGGACGACGAATCGGTGTGCCGTCCACCACGATCGAAGAGGCGCGGCCATGATATCCGATCGGTACCCACTTGTAGTTGGGGAGCAACGGGTTGTCGGGCCTGAACATCGAGCCGACGTTGGTCGCGTGGTGCACCGAGGCATAAAAATCGGTGTAGTCCCCGACGCGCATCGGCAACTGCATCCGGCATTCCGCCTGTGGGCGGAGGGACGACACCAGCCGATCGGCCTGCGTCGGATCGGACAGCGCATCGGAAAGGGCCAGGCGGACCACGGTCCACTCGGCGGCGGGACGGGCCATCAGGGCGTTGAGGGTCGGGGCGCGGAGCGCCGCCTGCAGCGCCTGCGGGAGCTCCCCCCCCCACCCGGCGTTGAGGGCCTGCGGCACCACCAGCGCATCGTCGCCGATGGCGATCACCAGTGCCGGACCGTGAGGCATCTCCGCGACGCCCCAGGGGAGATTCTGAATCGGGAAGGTCGGATGATCATGGGCGGATGCCACCCAGGAGCGGCGGTTCGGGTCGTGCGAGCGATCCGTGGTGCGGGTCATGCGCCACCCCGGGCGTGCAGGGATTCGATGGGTTCCCGGAAGGAACAGGAGCCGAAATTCAGGAAGTGCCGTGCGCGAACAGCACCCAGCATCGCCTCGGTGTAGTGCCGGTCCCGCCAGCGCCAGCCATCCCTCACGGGCGCGAAGGCTTCCGGATCGGTCTCTTCGAGAATGGCCTGGGCCGTCTCGCCGTCTCCCCCCCCCACAAGCTCCGCCGTGGCCAGCAGCAGGTTCATGAAGCCGTGCATGACGTGCTGGGCGGCGTCCGGCTCGTAGGTCAGCGGGAAGCTCCCGCGGAAGGGATGGTGCAGCCCGGCAGTCGCCTTGAACGGCACCTGATGGCGCACGACGGCCATGAGGAAGCGTGTCAGCGCCTCCGCCTCCGGGAAGGCCTCGGGGGTGATGCCGCCGGTTCGCACCTTGGCATGGCCACCGACCGCGGCGATGGCCGTCACGATGTCCACCACGTGCTCCGACAGTGGGACTTCGTAGAACACGGCGCGCCCCGACGGGAGGGCTTCAGCGAGGATCGCCACCTCCCCAGGATTTGCAACGCGCAGTTCGAAGGCATCGATGACGAGCCCGGCATGTCGTGCGTCGGCCTCGAACGCCTCGACCAACGCCAGGTCGCCGCGGATGTTCACCCCGAGCACGACGGCCAGGAGCCACGGGGAAGCGGAGGTGGGGGGATCGTGGAGCGCTGCCGCTTCCCGCGCCAACTCGTCGAGGCGCGACGCGGCGATGACGAATCGACCGAGCGCTGCCCGATCGGGACCGTCGCGGTGCTCGGCGTACTCGGCCACAGCACCAGCCATGGTGAGTGAGGCGGGCGGGAAGAGACCGGCGTACTCGACCAGTCCCTCGAAGACAGGCTCCATGCAAGACCTCGACGGGGGAAAACGACCTCAGTCGAGGAATCTAACGGCGACCCTTCAACGGCTCCTCAATTCGTTCTGCGGCAACCGTTTGCCGTACTCGGCCGTGGGCTACCCCTGCACCGCGAGGAGGGTTGGGGACTGCCGTAGCCGGGTCAGGGCCTGGGCGCGCAGCTGGCAAATGCGCGATTCGGTGACTCCGAGTTCAGCGGCGATATCGCGGAGCGAGTGCTCCTCGAAAAACGAGCGCGACAGGATGAGGCGCTCGCGACTCGGCAGGTCGTCCAGGGCCCGCCGCAACGCCTCGGCTCGTTCGCCGGCCATCAGTGACGAGAAGAGGTCTTCCGCTCCATCATCGCCCAGGCGATCGGCGAGCGACTGCCCCCCGGGATCTCCCTCGAGGGACACCGACCCCGCCGCGGCGGTCCGGTGCCGGAGCCGCAGGACCGTGGCGTTGTCGACCCCGAGATGCCCTGCGACTTCCGTCGTATCAGGTGTGCGACCCAGGCGTTGCTCGAGTTCGATCACGGCCGCGTCGAGGCGACGGACCTGACTGCGGTCAGCGCGTGAGAGCGGGTCGCGAGCGCGGAGTTCGTCGAGGATAGCGCCGCGAATTCGACGCATCGCGAAGGTCGAAAAGGCCAGACCGCGATCGGGGTCGAACCCTTCCATGGATTGCAGCAGTCCCAGGGAGCCGGCGGACACCAGCTCCTCGAGGGAGACGGCATCCCGAACGCGCGGGGCGACCTCTCGCGCGGCGTGGTGCACCAGGCCGAGGTAGCGGCCAAGCAGTTCGCGGCGAGCATCGAGGTCGCCTTCCTTCCGCCAGCGTTGCCAGAGCGCGTCGATCGTGGATTGCGTGGTCTTCACGGAGTCTTCCTGCGACGAGGTAGACTGTGCCTCGGTGCAAGATTCCGTCCATCAAGATGAGTGTGTCATCCGATTGGGCGATGCATTTCTGCCACACGGTGTGCGCAGGCGGCGCCTCGGGTGTGCCACAATTCGTGACCTCGTGGGCGCGCTGGTGGCGTGGCGCGCACGCGACGCGAGGCGCCCGATTTCAGCGGCGGTCGCGCGCAATGGTGCGGAAATATTCGTCGACCATGGCGCGGTACGCGGCGGGTGCATCGCCCGCGACACCAACAGCGGGGCGGCTTCCCGCGGGAGTGCCGAAGCGGCGCCACAGCTCGAATTCGACCCGTTGCAGCGATGCGGCAACGGCGTCCTGCAGGGCGGCGAGGTTGCGCGGATCGGCCAGGGCTCGCTCGCCTTCCATCCGTCGCAGCGCGTCGATCGCCTGGTTCAGTTCGGGGAGCGTCACCCCCATCTGAGCGAGTTCACCGCGCAATGACTCCGCGGCCTGCCTGCGCATGCGGACCTCACCAGAAAGCTGACGGGCGTCGCCGCCACGACCAGGCTGCATTCCTTGCCCCGGCATTTCGCCACGCTGTCCGGCCTGGCCCTGCCCCCCCCCCTCACCCTGTTGCCCCTCACCTTGGCCTTGGCCCTGACCCTGGCCCTGACCCTGGCCCTGGCCCTGCCCCTGCCCCTGTCCCTGACCTTGCCCCTGGCCCTGGCCCTGCTGTCCCCCCTCACCCTGTTGCCCCTCACCCTGCCCCTGTCCCTGACCCTGACCTTGCCCTTGGCCCTGCTGTCCCCCCTCACCCTGTTGCCCCTCACCCTGGCCTTGCCCCTGCCCCTCACCCTGGCCCTGACCGGGCTCCGCCCGGTCACGCATTGCCTGCGCCGCGCGCGTCAGTTCGCGCGCCTGTTCGAGGGCGCGCTCTTGTCGACGCTCCGCCGAGGTACCGACCGCACCGGCAGCCTCGCGCAGCTGCTGTTCGACCTGCTCGAGATATGCCCCGATCTGATCCTCGAAGTTGCGCACGTATTCCGGTGACCCACTGCGCGCGATGCCGCGCGAATAGAGGATGCGACCCGGCAGTTCGCCCTCGCGGATCGTCTCGCGCGCTCCGGTGAGTCCCTCGCCGGCTCCCGACTGTTCGCGTCGTGCGTTCACTTCCGCCCCGGCGATGGCATCGTCAAGCGCCTGGACGTCGCGCGCAAGTTCCAGCTTGCGTCGATCGAGCTCGGCCAGCGCTGCGCCCCGCGCCGCATTCCCGCTGGGCGGGAGCGCGATGGCATCCGCCCCGATCTCCCGCTGGCGTTCACCCATCCGCTGCGCCTGTTCGGCGAGCCCCTCGATGGCGTCGCGGGCGGCCGCCTCGCGGCCCTGCTCGACACTCTCGCCGGCGCGGCGCAGCGATTCGACGGCCTCCCCCCCCCTTGCAGGATCACCGGCCGCCGCACGCCGTAGCTGGTCGGCCGCTTGACGAGCCTGCCGGGCCGCTTCCTCCAGTGCGGGCGTGCGCTGCTCCCGCGCCAACCGCTCCAGCCGACGCGCCTCGGCCTCGGCCTCGGCGGCAAGTTGGCGCTGCGCCCCGCCACCACCGGCCGCCCCACCGGGTGCACCGGCGCCACCCGCCGCACCCGCGCCCGCCGCACCTCCCCCCCCCTGCTCACCCAACCGCTGTTGCAGCGCGTCGGCCATCCGGCGGGCCCGTTCATTCTCGGCCTGCGTCCGTCGCGCGAGATCGCGGAGCCGTTCCTGCGCCTCGTCCACCTCGCGCGCGCCCGCCTGCGCCGCACTCGCCTGCTGCTGGACCGCTTCGTACTGATTCTGGAGCCGGTCGGTCTGGAGCTCGAAGAGATCGGCGAGTTCTTCCGGCGCACCGCCACCCCCGCCACCACCACCCCCACCACCGCCCTCGGCGCCACCCATCTGTACCTCGACCTCGCGATAGGCCGCCTCGGCGCGCTGGAGTTGCTGGAGCGCGCGCTGCTGTGCCGGCGTGGCGGCGCGAACCGCACCGCGACCCAGCGCCTCCTCCGCCGCGCGCATCGCCGCGGCGGCGCTGTCCAGCGCGGTGCTGATGATCACGAAGGTGGAATCCAGCTCGGCCACGCGACGTGAGGTGACCTGCGCACCAAGCGCGATCACATCGGACCGCAACTTCCCCTGCGCGAGTGCGATGGTCGTCTGGTCCTCACGGGAGCGAGCGGGCGCCGTCGTCGCGCTGTCGCGGAGCGCGTTGAAGGTCGCCACCACCAGTTCGCGCTGCCGAGCCGAGAGGGCCTCAGGCGACTGGGCCTCACCCTCCCCGCCGGCTCCACCCGCGCCGCCAGCGCCACCCGACTCGGCCTGTCGATAGTTGCGGCTGAACGGACGAATTTCGAGGAAGTAGAGATCGCTTCGGGCGATGTTCCCCCCCCCGTCCGTGGCGATCGCGTGGTACGCCACCAGGTCGCCAGGGACGAGCGGCAGCTCCTCGAGGAAGAGCGTGTGGACGGCGCGCGGCTCCACGAGTCCGGCCCGCCCATTCGTCACCAGGGGGATCCGCTGCTCGGGACCACCATTGACGGTATACACCAGCTCGAGCGCCCGCACGCCGTAGTCGTCGTCGGCCCGGACCTCGACCGGCACCTCCTCGACCGACGTCGGTTTGATGTCGCGGCCTGGGGAGGTAATCCGCACCGTGGGCGCGCGGTCAGGCAGGGCGTCCACCAGGTTGCGGACCGTGCCGGGGACGGTGGTGCCGTCAGGACTGACGAGGTCGACGGTATAGAACCCGGTGCGCGCGACGCGAAACTGCCCCACCGGTTGCCCGACGCTGTCGATCGGCATCGGCATCGTGGTCCCGTCGTCGAAGCGCAGGACGCCCTCGCGCACGGGCATCGTGATCGTGGCGATGACCGTCACGTCCGTGCCCACGACGGCTGCGACATCCCCGCCGGGTGCGATCACTTCAGACGGGAGGCCGGTATATCCCGGGAAGTCCAGCTCGAGCGCGAGCTCACGTACGGCCGGGAGTTCGGTGACAGTGATGACATGGCGAGCGGACTGCACTCCGCCCGCCTCGACCCAGTAGGTCATTTCGCGCGACACGTCGAACAGGCGCACCCCAAAGTGCTGGCCGACGGTGTCGGGTTCCATCGGGAGGCGCAGCAACTCCGCGCCGTCGTCGGCGCTGAGGACGAGTTCAGCATCGCGCGTGGTGAAACCCGAGAGATCGGCCTCGAGGTCAAGTGATGCACCACGAGGCACGGTCACGTCACCGGGGAGCACCGCGATGCTGCGCACCGGGACGGAGGCCGCGGCATCCCACGGCATCAACACCGCACGGACTGTCGCTTGCCACGGTGAGGGGAGGAGCAGCAGCGCCACGGCGGCTGCGCCGAGCAAGCCCGCCAGTCGCTTGCCCGCCACGACGGTCCGCGGTTGTTCCACCGCACCACCATGGTCAAGCCGCTGCAGTGCCCCAACCGCACTGGTTGCAAGGCGCGCAGTCAGGGCCGGCGAGAGCTGCTCCTCGACCGGCCGAGAGGTTTCCCGCACCGCACTCAGGACGGTCTGCGCCAACGCGGGATCGTGTTCATCGAGGTAGAGCGCGAGACGGGCATCATCCACGCGTCGCAGGGCCGGACGGAGAATCCACCATCCGGCGGCGCCGGCCAACGACAGCCAGACGAGCGCGCGGGCGATTTCGACCGACCCGGGGCGCACCCCTTGAATCGTCAGCACCGCGAGCACCAACGCCAGTGCGACCAACACGACGGCCAGTGCCACGACGGCACCCTCGAGCACGACGCGCCGGCGCCACGTGGACCGTACGCGGCGCATTGCCTCGCGGAGCGCTGCCCCGCTGTCGACTGTCGCTGGCGTTGCGTTCATACCGCTTCCCCCTCAGAGATCGTACCCGTGGGTGCCACGCCGCGCCAGCCGCGCGACGACACCAACACCTCGACGGCCAACAACGCCACCGCCAACAGCACCAACCACCGCCACGCCCCCTGACGGGCTTCAAGCTCTGTGGCACTCGGTGTACCGACCGTCAGCGCCGCCTCGCCAGACGGGGTCAACGAGGCGCGTTGCATCGTCGCGTCGGGCGCCGGCGTGAGCTCGGCTTCGGCGGCTGGGGCATTGAGCGCCATCAAGGCGACCGGGGAGCCGGTCGGGGCCCCATCGAAGGCCTCGAAGATCCCCGCCTCGGGTGGCATCACGATCAAGTGCTCCGTCACCGTCGGCAACGCGCCGGACGGGGTCCGCACGACCGCATTCGACAGCACGGCGGGCAGGCGCCAGACGCCACCCGACTGCATCGCGGCCGGATCGGCGGCACGTCCCCCGGCCCACGTGGCGAGTCCGCGGACGAACGGCAGAAAGGAGGGCTGCAGCGGGAAGTCCCCCCCCCCGATCTCCACCGGGACGGCGAGCACCGCGACCTGTCCAGTCGCAGGGGATGCCACCACCAGGGCGGGCGACCCGTCGTCGAAGGCCAGCACCGTGCTCGCGCCATCACGCAGTGCCACCTGCGCCTGCCGACGCGTGCGCACCGTGGCCAGGGGATCGCGACCCTCCCCACGAAAGGGCGCGAGTGCCGGGTGTGCCAGTGCCGCGTCACCCAGCACGCCGCCCTCTCGGGTGGCCTCCCCACGGACGTCCACGGGAATGATGCGCGGCAATGTCGGGCGAGCAGCGGCCAGTCGCGGCCCCACACTGAGGATCACGCCACCGCCGCCGCGCACCCAGGCGTCGAGCGTGTCCGCCACGCTTCCATTCGGGGGGGGGACATCATGGAACCAGACGACGGTACTCCGCGCGAGCAGCGCGGGCGAGATTGCCGACACCCGCTCGATCGTGATCGCCGGATCACGCCCGATCCCCAACGCACCTTCGAGATACCGGCCGTCGGTCGGTGCCGCGGTGACCAGTGCCAGTCGCATCCCATCCTCCGCCGGGATCACCGCATGGAAGACATCGTCGGCCGGGAGTGCGTCCGCATCGAGTCGCACCGCAAGCCGTGCAGCGGAACGCGGCAGCGCCACCGTCGCGAACGGCACCCGCACCGTACCGACAGGTGGCAGGGTGACCCGGACAGAATCCGCGACGCGACCATCAACGAGCAACGTGGCCGTGACGAATCGATCGTCTGCACCTCCACTCCGCGCCAGCTGGGCGGCGATGACACCTTCCCGCCCAATGGGCGACGATACGGGTTGCCACTCCACTGCCACCACCGCACTGTTGTCCGGCGAGGAGGCCCGCACCGAGACGAGGCGGAACTGCGTACCGGTTGGCCAACTGGAGGTGTCATCGTCTGGCGTGGCACTCCGCTGCCCGTCGGTGATCCAGAGCACCTCCCCGGGGAGTTGCTCGCTCGCCAGAAGTTGTGCGGCCACTCGCCACCCCGCTGACGCCTGGGTGCCCGCGGCCCGCGGCGTGGCCGCAGCGGCCGCGTCACGCAAGGTGGCGGCATCGGTGGTGGGAGATGCCAGCACCTCCGCCTCCTGATCATAGCCGACGATGGCCATCCGGCGGCCCGCTGGCCGAGCCGCCAGAATCGCGGTAAGCGAATCGGCCGTCGCGGCATGCACCTCGTCGTGGGCCATGCTCTGGGATCGGTCCACCAGGACCACCGTGAGCCCCGCGTTGGCGCCCGCCCCGGGGAGCACCGACCGGAGGTAGGGGCGAGCGAAGGCCGTCACCAGCAGTGCCACTGCCAGGGCACGAAGCAACAGCAACGGGAGGTCGGTGATGCGCCGACGGCGATCGGTGCGAATCGGCACGCGGCGCAAGAACATCAGCGAGGGGAATGGCATCGGTCGCTGGCGATCGCGCTGCCGCAGATGCAGCAGCACCGGAATGCCCAAGGCCGCCAGGCCAGCGAGAATCGCAGGGACCAGGAAGCCCATCGGCGTCAGCCACCCACCGGACGATGCCGACGATCAAGCCATGCCCGGAGCGCCACGTCCATCGGGGCATCCGTGGTCACAGGCAGGTAGTCCGCCCCACCATCACCCACCAGTCGCGAGAGCGCGTCGAGGTGAGCCGCAACCTCCCGTTGATACGCCTCGCGCACATCATCGGGCTCCACGGCGAGACGCACCTGGGTCTCGAGATCCGCGAAGGTACTGGCGCCCTCGAAGCCGAAGTCGCGCTCCGCGCGGTCGAGCACGTGGAAGAGCGCCACGTCCCACCCACGCGCGCGCAACGCGCCGACCCCGCGTTGGATCGCGATGGGGTCGTCGTAGCAGTCCGAGGCGATCACGAGGACGCCGGTACGGCCGGACAGGGAGGCGAGGCGCTCGAGGGCCGTGCCGAGGCGCACTTCGCCCTTGGGGGTGAGGCGCGCCAGGGCCTCGAGCACCATCGGCAGATGCCGTCCCCCGGGAGGGACCAGCTCCGAGAGATCTCCCCCCCCCAGCGGCACCATGCCGACCCGATCCCCCTGCCGCCGGGCCAGCCAGACCAGGGAGGCGAGCATGGCGCGGGCGTAGGCGAACTTGGTCATCGCCCCGCTGCCGAAGTCCATCGATCCCGACACGTCCAGCGCGACGAGCAGATCGGCGTTGGTTTCCGCTTCGTACGTCTTCAGGAAGAGCCGATCCGTCCGCCCAAAGAGCCGCCAGTCGATCCGGCGCAGGTCGTCGCCGGGCTGATAGACGCGGTGCTGGGCGAAGTCGAGTGACAACCCGGTTTGCCGCGAGCGGTGGAGGCCATGCACGAACCCGTCCACCACCGTCCGCGCGAGGAGGGCGAGGTCGTCGATCCCCGCCAACACGGAGGGATCGAGCAAGGCGGTCGGCGCGACGCGGCTCACGTCGGCCTACAACCCGGACCGCGGGGGGGGGACGCTCTCGAGGATGCGCGCCACGATGGTGTCGGTGTTCACGCGCTCCGATTGCGCCTGGAACGTGCGCAGCAGGCGGTGCCGGAGCACGGGCCGCGCCAGCGCGCGCACATCGTCAAACGACACATGCGTTCGTCCGCGCAGCAACGCCCGCGCCTTGCCGCCGAGCACCATCGCCTGGGCCGCACGCACGGAGGCGCCATAGGCCAGCCACCGGCCGACGTAGTCCGGCGCACCGGCCCCCGGACGCGTCGCGCGGACCAGCCGCACCGCGTGCCGCACCACCTCATCGGCGACAGGCACCCGACGCACCACCGCCTGCATCGCGAGAATCTCCTCGCGGGAGAGGACCGGGGTGATCGCCTCGGGGGGGGCAGCGGTGGTCGCGTGCACCACGGCCACCTCGTCCTCCTCGGGGAGGTAGTCGAGCATGATCTCGAAGAGGAAACGGTCGAGCTGCGCCTCCGGAAGCGGGTACGTGCCCTCGAGTTCGATCGGGTTCTGCGTCGCGAAGACGAAGAACGGTGGCTCCAGCGGGTACGTCTTCCCCTGCACCGTCACGCGCCGCTCCTGCATCGCCTCCAGCAGGGCCGACTGCGTCTTCGGCGGCGTGCGGTTGATCTCGTCGGCAAGCAGGATGTTCGCGAAGACGGGCCCCGGCAGGAACGTCAGCTTGCGTGACCCCGTTGCAGGATCATCCTGGATGACATCGGTCCCCGTCACGTCCGAGGGCATCAGATCGGGGGTGAACTGGATCCGGGCGAACCGGAGGTCGAGGGCCCGTGCCAACGAGTGGACGAGCAGCGTCTTGGCGAGCCCGGGCACCCCCACCAGCAGCACGTTCCCGCCGGCGAAGAGCGCGGTGAGCGCGAGTTCGACGACCTCGTCCTGGCCGACGATGACCTTGCGGAGTTCAGCGGCGACGCGTTGCCCGGCGGCGTGCAGCCGATCGGCGAGGGCGGCATCGTCGAGCGAGGCCAGGTCGGTCGGCGGAGCGATGGAGGTCACGCAGGTCCCTTTCGGTCAGCGAGTGAGGGCGTACACGATATAGTTGATGCCCAGCTTGTAGGCTTCGTTCGAGAGGTCGAGCGGGAAGTACCCCATGTCGGAGAACTCCCAGAACTCCGCGATGTCGCCGTCGCGGTTGGCGACCAGCATCAGGCGCTTGGTCGGATCGTTGTCTTCGAAGATCCCCCAGAACGTCGTCTGCACGCCGGAATAGGGATGCCGCACCTGATCGAAGGTGGTGATCCGGTAGAACGAGTCGAAGATCGGATGGGTGAGCGGGATCGGTTGCAGTCGCAACCCGGGGAGCACCCGCGCCACCTGATGCTCGAAGTTGAACCAGTCGCGGCTCTGGAAGTCATCCACGATCAGGAAGCCGCCGCGCTGCATCCAGCGCCGAAGCGCCGTCGCCTCGGCGTCGGACGGCGCCCAATCGCCGACCTCGACGATGTAGGCGATGGTGTGATCAAAGAGCGCAGGGTCGTCCAGCGTGATCACACTGCTGGCGCCCAGCCTGGCCCCCACCGTGCTGACCTCACCGAGAATCTTGGTGAAGTTGGCCTCGGCACGCGGGTAGTCGTGCGCCCACGACATCGCCCCACGACTGAAGAATCCGCCGTCGGCAGCACCGAAGCGAATGCGCGCGAAGGTATAGCGGCCGTCGTACGGCAGATTGACCATGATCGGTTCGCCAGCCGGAAGTCGACCGCGCCCCTCACCGCGTTGGGCAGACAGCGGACCGACCGTCACCAGGAACATCATGCCCATCAGCATCGTGATTCTCACGGTGTCCCCCCCCCGTTGCGCATCGCGCGTGCCCTCAGCAGCAGCGCCTGGGCGCGCTCGTACGCCGGCGCGGCCTCGAGCACGGTGAGCAGCTCCCGGCGCGCGCCGGTGGCGTCGCCCGCGTCGATCAGTGCTTCGGCCAGGTCGGTGCGGGCGGTGAGGGGATCGGTGCGTGACAACGCGGCGATGGCACGTCGTTCACGCACCACCACATCGTGCGCCTGCCGCGCCGCGGCCACCTCCGCGAGCATGCGTCGAATCGTCACATCTTCCGGCGAGATCCAGGTCGCACGCTCCAGTGCCGTCATCGCGGCGGCGCTATCGCCACGTGCCAGGCGCACCCGCGCCTCCAATTGATTGGCTTCGAACGCCGTCTCATCACGGGTGGTGACTCCGGAGATCGCGTCGAGCGCACGGGTCGTGTCACCGGTGGCCAGAAGGGCCAGCGCCAGCCCCGCCAACGGACCGTCGGCACCGCCGTACTCCGGAAATCGTTCGTGCGCCGCACGGATCGCCCCGACGGCGGCGCGTGCATTGCCGACCGCCAGCGCTTCCTGCCCTGTCGCCCAGGAAGGGCCGAACACTCCGTCCTCCCCCGCCGCGAGGGCGGCCAGTGGCACGGCGAATCGTGTCTTGAGCCAGCCGGTGAATCGCGCATTCAGCGAGTCGCTCCCCAGGCCGGTGGCGGCGACGAGTGCTGCCTCGCTGTCGAGCCCCTCGGCGTACCCCTGCAGCAACCGTCGGATGGCGCCGATCCCGAAGTCGGACTCGAGCTGTTCCATCACCAAGGAGGCCTGGTAGTAGCTGAGCGTCAGCTGCCCGGGGCCAGTCGGTCGGGTGAAGCCCTCATTCAGCCGGTCAATCGGCAGGAGCTCACCACCATGCAGTGCCATCAGGAAGTCCACCGAGGCATGCGCCCCCCACCCCGGGCGGGCGCGTCGCTCTTCGACCACTGACAGACCCTCTGACACCCAGCGCGGGACGCGGTGGTCCGAGGCACCGAGCGTGAAGGTGTGGGCGAGCTCGTGCCACGCGGTCGAGCCGATGTTCCAGCTGCCGGCCGGCCGGGCCGCGGGCGCATCCATCGCGAGCACCGTCCCGAAGCTGACGCCGAGCGCCCCCATCCCGGTGAGCCCGACGGTGCGGACCGAGAAGTCAGCATGACGCGCGAAGAGTTCGAGGCGAATCGGCGTTGGCGGTCGATAGTCATACCGCACCACCAGCGAATCGTACGCCTCCTCGAGCAATGGGCCGAGAATGGTGCCGAGCAGTTCGGCATCGCGCGCAGGGGCCACGATCTCGAAACGGGCAGTGCGCACGGTCCGGAAGCCCGCCATCTGGTCGAGCAAATCAAGCGTGTTCTTGTGCCAGATATGAAAGGGATCCCGGGCAAACGCGCGCTCGAGCGAGGCCCGCCCGCTGTCGATCGCACCGATGCGCAACTGGTTGATACCCAGCACGCCCCACGCCCGGGCGTTGAGCGAATCGAGCGCGGCCCCCCGGGCCGCAAACTGGACCGCATCCGCGTAGCGACGGTGGCGCGCGGCCGCCTCGGCCACGGCGACATGAAACGCGGCTGGACGCGGCAGGATCGCGGTCACCCGACGTTCGGTAGCGGCGAACGAGGTGGTGTCATCCGACAGCCACGCCACGGCGCCGAGTGTTCCCCACCCCTCGACCAGCGTCGAGTCGAGCGCGAGGGCACGCTCCGCGACGACACGCGCCGAGTCGTATTGCTCGGACTCCAGCAGGAGCTGCGCAAGGAAGTGCAACGCTGGTGCATAGCGATCATCAGCAGCGACACTCCGCATTGCCAGCGGCGCGGCATCGTTGCTCCCCTCGAACGAGGCGGCACGTGCCAGGCCAAGCAGCGCGCGGGCATTCCCCTCATCCCGGGACAGTACCGCGCGGTATTCGACGCGGGCATCCGGCGCGTTGTAGCGCTCGAGGAGGAGATCACCAGCCCACAGGCGACCCTCGACACCTGCGGTATCGAGACGCGTCGCCGCATCGAAGGCTGCCAGCGCCTGCCGCACCGCCGTCGGGTCGTCCTCCCCGAGAATCCGCCACGCACGTCCGGCAGCGATGTGAGCACTCGGCGACCATCCGTCACCGCCCTGCGCGCGCTCCCACGCCGCAGCCACCGGAGACGCCCAGCGGCGTGCGGCCTCGCGATCGCCGCCGGCCCAGGCGCGCTCGGCGTCGGCCACGCGATCCAGCCGCAGCGTCGCGTCCTGCCCTGCAAGCGGTCCGGTGATCAGGACACCCATGAGGAGCACGTTTCTCATGGTGCCCCCCCCGCGCGCGCTTCGAGGGCGCGGATCGCCTGCGTCCGCTCCGCAATCGCCACCAGCAAGGTCTCCAGCGCGTCTGCGTACGACTCGGCATCGTAGCGATCGCGGGTCCGTCGTAACGCCTCGACCTCCCCTTCAAGCGCACGACGCTCGGCGAGCAATGCCGCGACCTGCGGCGAGACCGGGGCAGCGCGCGCGCCCAGCACAATGCGGGCGGCCACGCGCCCGTCCGATGCCTCCGGGACAGAGGTATCCGACGTTCCCTTGCCGTCGCCGTCGTCGTCGAGCTGTGCGTGCTCGGTCAGCAATCGACTGTCTGCGGTGTAGGCCTCGTCGACCGCACGCCGAGCGTAGTCGTATGCCTCGAGCAGGGTGAGCTGCCCGTCCCGGTTGGCATCAGCCTCGTCGGAGGCGATCCCATGGGTGAAGTGTGTCATGAACGTCGTGGCGTTCCGTTCAGTTGCACTGCGTGTGGCGGTGATCACCACGCGCCCCGGCGCCGCGAGGACGGGGAGGAAATCGCCCGAGGCCGATGCGCCGTTGATGATGGCCACGCGCCGTCCCGCAAGCAGGTCGAGCCAGCGACCGTACTCCGCAGCCGTGGGGTCAGGACCAGGTACCGACAGGCGGCTCTCCGCTCCTTCACCGCTGCCATGTCCGATCAGCACGACGAGGACGATGTCACCTTCGGCGCTCTGCCTGGCAAGGCTGTCCACTGCCGCTGCGATCGCTTCGCGGGTCGCGACGCCGCGGACCTCGCCCGAGTCGCCCGCCTCGATCGACTCGGCAAGCCAGATCGCCTGCGTCGGAGCCACGTCCCACCGAGTCCGCGCGGTCGTGAGCAGGGTGGACGCCGAGGTGTTGAACGACGTCGCAAACGATCGCTCGCCCGAGAGACCGGTGACGACGAGGAGGTGCATCGCGTCCTGTGCGGCACCATGGGTCGCACCCACGAACAGGAGGGCCACGAGGGCAACCATGCAGCGCGCGCTCATCCGAGCCCCCGGCGCCGACGCATCGTCCAGTCCGTGGCGAGCAGTCCAAGCAGGGCGAAGAGCATGAGGGGAGCGTCCCACAGATCATGCGGCTCCCGCACGGTGATGCCGGCGCGCGTGAGTGACGCGACCTCGGGTAACCGATCAATCTCCTCGAGATCCAACGCGGTGCCACCAGTGCGCTCGGCGATTCGCGTGAGCAATGCGTCATTCC
>JAABRY010000049.1 GCA_011390645.1 Gemmatimonadota bacterium | reverse complement strand
GGAGGGTCACCCTGAGCGAAGCGAAGGGGTGGCGAGCCATCGAGTTCTCCGGGAAGGGATATCTGAAGGTACTCGAAGGTGCAGGGGTGAGGGGTGAGGGGGGCACCCTGAGCGAAGCGAAGGGGGTCCGTCGCCGGTGGTGAGGTGAAACGTGAAAGACGAAGGCACGGAATTCGTGATGAACTCCGTGCCTTGACGCGTACCCGTGTCGCTATGCCTCCGGGCCGTCAGCTATCATCGTCATCGTCATCGCGACCGTCGCGGTCGGAATCCTCGAAGACCTCGAACGACTGGGTGATGCGGCTGTTGACGATGCTCTCGTTCGCACCGCCCTTGTTGGCCGTGGCGGGGTTGATCAGCGCATTGCCCGCGTTGCGGAACCAGGTGCCGATGTCGATGAAGAGGGTGAACTCGGTGGTGCCCTCCGCTGCCACCACCAGCGGCGGCGCGAAATCCATCTCCTGCTCCGCACTGACGTCGGTGGTGTAGGTGAAGGGGACGCCATTCCAGCTCCCCGCCACCCGGATGCTCACCCCGTCGAAGGTCGGATGGGCCGCCAGGAACGCCGCGTCCTCGGCATCATCCGAGGGCTTGTGGACTTCGAATTCGAATTCGTCGTAGGAGCCCGGCAACGCCGCGACGGTGAACTGGGTGGTCGCGCCAGCGGACAGCGGGAGGTCCAGCAGGAAGGGCCCGACCTCGATCTCCTCGCACTCGTCATCCGAGGCGGAGTCGTCACAGGATCCGTCATACTCGACGCGCTCGAGCTCGAGCTCCCGAACGACCATTTCGATCTTGTCGATGACCAGCGTGTTGGCACCCTCGACGAACGTCACGGGACCATCATTCAGCTGCGCACCGGCCGCGGTACCCACCGCACGGGTGGCCACGCTGAGCGACACGCCGGTGCCCTGGTCCGAGGGACCGGAGGACGAACTGCACGCCCCGAGCGAACCCACCAGCGCCAGCGCAGTTGCAACACGTTGCGATCGAGACAGCATACCATCCTCCTGAAAGTTGACGAGGGTCAAGGCATCACCGCACCGTGCTTTCAGGGACACGACCCCGCGCACACGACCCCATTCCGGGGGCAACTCAAGGCGAGTATCGGCACCCGGAGGGAGCTCCGAAGGGGTCGTGGGCGCTCCACCACGACGTCCTTGGCGCAATCATCAATGCGGTCCAGTCAGGAGACTCCTGACCCGGGCAGGATTGCACATCTGATCCACCCTGGCCAGGCGAAGCGGTGGGACCGGATCACATCCCCCCGTTCACCGTTCACCGTTCACCGTTCACCGTTCCGGCGGTTGACACCGCCGGCTGGGATATCACGCCGTTCACCGTTCACCTGAGCGCAGCGAAGGATCACCGTTCACCACCCTCCCCCTGCTGCCGCGCCAGCTCTGCCCTGAAATTCTCGCGCGCCGACTCGGCGTAGCCGCGGCACAGCGTCGGGTCGAGCAGCGCATCGGCCTCGCCTTGGTCGCGGCGCGCCATGCGTCCCCAGAAGTCCACCATCCCGGGATGCGGCGCCAGCGCGAGGTCACAACGTAGCGCCGCGACCTTCGCAAAACTTGCCTCGTAGTCCGCAATCAGCGTCGGATGCTTCGGGTTGTTGACCAGCGTGTAATCCGGCGACGACAGACTGCCGACATCCACGAGTTGCAGGCAACGTTCATCCTCGCACGACGTCCACGCCCACGTCGTGTTGCCGCGCGTGTGTCCCGGGCTGGCATGCGTCGTCACCGTGAGCTCGCCGAGCTGGAGGATCTCGCCATCGGTGACACCGCGCGCGCCGATCACAGGAGCAAACGGAAAGCGATCGGCGTACTGTGGATCGTCCATCCCGCCGCCCGCGAGCAGCTCGACATCCTCCATGCCGGCAATCACCTCCGCACCGGTGATCGCCGCGAGCGCGGCAACATCGCCCGCATGATCGCAGTGCGCGTGCGACACCAGAATCCACTTCACATCGCGCGGATTGATGTCGAGCGTGCGCAGGTTCGCCTCGATCATCGGCGCGCCACCCGGCACGCCGCCGTCGATCAGCACATGACCGGTCGGCGCGGTGATGAGGAAGACACCGAGCCCTCGCGGCCCCACATGCCAGGTGTTGCCGTAGATGCGGAACGGTTCCTGTGGTTCGGTCCACGACGCGTCGTGCGCGCAGGCGTCGGCGGGCTGCGCCGCGGGCGGCGGCGGTCCCCCTGAGCCAAGCGAAGGGTCAGGGGCAGGCTGGCAGGCGGCGGCGAGAAGCAGGAGGATGAGAGGGCGCATGAATTCAGGGGTGAAGGGTGAGGGGTGACAATATGTCATCCCGAGCGAAGGCGCGAAGCGCCGTAGTCGAGGGAACTGCACTTCCTGCGCTCAGTAGGTGCAGATCCCTCCACTTCGCGACGGCTTCGCCGTCGCTCCGGTCGGGATGACAGGCCCCCAGCCCACCGTTCACCGTTCACCGTTCACCAGCTGCACCTCGAACGCCGGCCCATTCTGCAGCCGCACCACCCGATACGGCGCATTGCGTGTGACGTGCACGATCGACCGGCTCTGTCCGGACTTCATCTCCACGCGCCAGGTCTCGAAGTGGCCGGCCGGCACCGTCGTCGTGTCGCGCCCCATCACCTGCACGCTCCAGCGATCGGTGGTCCCCTTCCCGCTCGCGAGCACCGGGAATGCGAACGCCAGCGAGTCGCGCCACCGCACACCGACCAGCAGCGGCATGATGGCGTTGTCGTCGAGCGTCGTGGGGCCCACCGTGGCATCAATCGCGACCGCACCCGCGCCGCCCGCGGGCGTGAGCGCGCTCCCCGTCACGCGGCCATTCGCGAAGTCGAGCGCGATCTTCATCGGGGCGCCACGCATCTCCCCCTCCTGCCGCAACGAGCGCTGGCTGAAGTTCGCATCGAGCACGACCGCACTTTCCTGCTGGACGAAGCCGTCGAGCACGACGGCGTCGCTCAGGTGCCACTCTGCGCCCCGCCGCGCTGCGGTCAGCCGCTGCCAGCCGCTCGCCTTCCCCTGCAGCATCACCACGAACGAGTCGCTAACACTCTCGAGTCGCGCCGCGTCGAGGTGATACTGCAGCGACTGCTCCGGGAACTGCTGGGCGGTGAGGGGGGTCGTGGCGAACGCAGCGGCGCATACCGCGCCAAGAGTTGCAAGCCTGAAACGACGGGCCGTGATGATGTGCATGAGAAACAGAGCTCCTGAGATGGATGTGTGCACTACATACGTGAAGCAACTTCATCCCAACCAGCGAAACCTTCGACCGGGCCGGTCGGTCCGGACGTCCGAACGTATCGGCCGTCCCCCGCGTGTAGATTCCCCCGCCGAACGACCCCCGACGAGGCCCGACCCCGTGAGCGCAGGACTCCTCAACTGGTGGCAGATCATCGCCCTCCTCGGTGCCGCGCAGGGGGGCATCCTCGCGATGGCGCTCGTCACCAAACGCCCTCGCCGCACACCGCATCTCCTGCTCGCCGCGGCCGCACTTGCCTTCGTGCTCCACCTCGTGACGGTCGTCTACTACTCCGCGAACCTCGTCCCCCGCTTCCCGCACTTCTTCGGGCTGACGCTGGCGGTCCCGCTCCTCTTCGGCCCGCTCTGCTACCTCTATGCCGTCACCGCCAGCGACCGAGCGCGCCGACTGCGCGGTCGCGATCTCTGGCACGCCCTCCCCTTCGTGGCGATGCTCGCCTGGGGGCTGCCGGTCTACCTCCTCCCGGCCGCCGAGAAGGTCGCGATGTTCGAGGCGATCCGGGGCGGGCAGTTGCCGATCCAATCACTGGTCGCCGGTCCGCTCATGCTGATCTCCGGCGTGGCCTATACCGCGGCAACCTTGCTGGCGCTGCATCGGCACCAGCGCGTCGTGGCCGAGAACTACTCCAGCCTGAACCGCGTCAACTTGACGTGGCTGCGGGGTCTCACGATCGCCTACGGTATCATCTGGGTGACCGCGGTCGGGATCGAGATCGCCGGGTCCGCGAGGTGGATGGTTCCCTTCGACTCCGACTTCCTGATCGCCCTCGGGATCACCCTGGTGATCTACGGGATTGGCTACTGGGGTCTACGGCAACCCGAGATCTTTCGTTTCGCCACTGCGGAACACGCAATCCCCGTCCTCGCCACGAGTGGCGCAACCGACAACGTCACCACGACCGCGCCGCGGTACGAACGCTCCGGGCTCGCGCCGCGCGAAGCGGAGGAGCTCAAGGCAAGGCTCGTTGCACTGATGGAACGCGAGCATCCGTATCGTCAGTCCGAGCTGACGCTGGGTGAACTCGCCGAACGGCTCGGGACTTCGCCGCACCGGTTGTCCGAGGTGTTGAACGCACAGCTCGCGCTCTCGTTCTACGACTTCGTCAATGGCTATCGTGTCCGCGAGGTGCAAGCGCGATTGGTGAGCCCCGATGGCGCGCGTTACACCTATCTGACGCTGGCGCTCGAGGCCGGCTTCGCGTCGAAGTCCACCTTCAATGCGGCATTCAAGAAGCTGACCGGCATGACACCCTCCGCCTACCGGGAGCGCTTCGGCGCCTGAAGGTCCCGGCCGATCGGTCCGGACGTACCACTCGACCGGTCCGGTCGCTCCCCTCTCCCATCTGATTGATGTTGCTCCCACGACGCGCGTCGACTCCTCGACACGCTCGCGGACCATGACCGGGAGCACCTGATGCATGCACGTTGGTTGGTCACCCTTGGCGCCGTCGCGCTGGGTGCCTGTGAGACCATGACAATGTCGGAGCCGGGGCACCTCGTCCCCCGCACCGTGACTGAAGATTCCGCACTGCCGTCTATCACCATCAACGGTACGCGCCTCCATGCCGAGACACGGGGTACGCCGGGCAAGCCGGTGATGATCATGCTGCACGGTGGTCCTGGCGGGGACTATCGCTCCCTCCTCACCCTCGCCGAGCGGCACAACGGATACTCGCTCGCGGACCACTACTACATGGTCTTCTTTGACCAGCGCGGTGCCGGGCTGTCGCAACGTCACGAAAAGGAGTTGCTGACCATTGATCAGTACGACGCCGACCTCCTCGCGATCGTGGATCACTACGCCCCCGGTGCGCAGGTCACGCTCCTCGGGCAGTCCTGGGGAGGGATCTACGGGACCTCGTTCATCGACCGGCACCCGACCCGGGTGAAGGAGGCCGTCTTCATCGAGACCGGTCCCCTCAAGGGCAGCACCTTCGAGCGGATCAAGGGAGAGCTGTTCGACATCAACGTGCTGCGCGAGTGGCTGAACGACCTTGCCTGGAGCGCGCAGTTCTTCTCGCCCGACGATCACATCCGGATGGACTACCAGATGGTGATCGGCGCCGAGGGATCGCAGCCGCGCAACAACAGTCGGAAGGGCCCCGGTGCGGAGCCATTCTGGCGCAACGGGGCGATGGCGAATCGCTACGTGCAGGAGGATGGGCAGGATGGGTCAGGGAAGTTCACCTACGACTTCACCACCAACCTGCAGGACTTCCCTGGCCGGGTGCTGCTGATTGCCGGTGCACGGAGCGAAGTGCTCGGCGTGCCATTGCAGGAAGAACAGCGTCCGCTCTACCGAAACGCCGTATTGAAGGTGGTCAATGGCGGTGGCCACGACGTCCACTGGACCCACACGGCTGAGGTGATGCAAGAGATCCGCACCTTCCTCACCGCCGGGAATGCCGGAGGTGCCCAGTGAAGCGCCTCAGCCTGATGGTCGTGATGCTGCTCGGGGTGGGGCACCGTGAGCTGCCTGCCCAATGGAATCTCGCGCGCTCTGAATCGGGTGACACACGGCTGCACGTCAGCATGGCGCTGGATCCGGCGGTCATCACATCGGTTGGTGTTGGGCGGACCACCTCGTTGTTCGGCAGCACCGCACAGTTCGGTCTCGAAGTGGGTGTGGTCGCGGGCGACGCCGACCTGCGTGACTACCGCGTGCGCCTGGGCGGCGAACTGCAGGTGATGCAACGCGGTGCCTTCCGTGTCGCGGCCAGTGCGGCGTTCATGACGCGTGGCACCAGCAACACGGTGTTTCGGGCGATCAACTTCGGTTCTGACTTCGGTGTCACGGCTGGCGTCTACCATCACGGCTGGTCCGTCGCCGGTGAGGTCGGCTTCGACAAGGCGATCATCACGCATTTGAAGCACACGCAGGCGTATCGCGACCAGTACTATGAGGATGCCAAGGATGGGTGGTACCTGAACAACGGCGGTACTGCGCGCTTGGGGGTAAGGATGGGAAGCCACATCGGTAGCGCCGAGTTGTTGCTGCGAGCTGGCATCATGCGCACGCAGGGCGGTGAGACACTCACGGCGCCAGGGTACCTCACGCTCGGGGTGGGGTTTGGGTGGTAGGGAGGGGCACCCCGCCCCCCGGAGGGGCGGCGGGGTCTCCTTGGGTTGAGTATGGGCAAACGGTGAATGTTTGCGCGTCGGCTAGCGAGGAGACACCGCCGCTCGCGCCGCGCGCGAGGGCGGGGCGAGCCCGCCCTTCCGCCGCTCCAACCCGTCCAGGATCAACTCCAAGCCGAAGGCAAAGTCATGGGTGCCGTCATGCGTCCCCTCCGCGACCTGCACGGTGATGTCGCGCATGAACGGATACCGCTCGGCGTCCAGCATCGGCAGGTACGCTGCTGCGGCCGACGCATACTCGGCGGGGTCGACCGGGTAGTTCAGCACCTGCAGGGTGAAGCCCACCACGTAGGAATCGATCGCGTTCCAGAGCCGATCGGTATCGGCCCACGAGAACCCCGCCTCGCGCGCGGTGCGCAACACCGATTCGATGTAGCCGAGCATGTGCGGTCCGACGTTCATGCGTGATGCCATCAGCAACGGCAACCACGGATGCTGCAGCATCACCTCGTGTGCCGAGGTGGCGCGCAGGCGGAGCGCATCCTTCCATGGCAGGCCTGGGGGAGGGAGGGTGATCTCGCCTACCGCGAGATCCACCATCCCGTCGAGCAGATCGTCCTTGTTGGCGACGTGATTGTAGAGCGACATCGCCTCGACCTTGAGCGCCGTGGCCAACCGACGCATCGAGAGCGACTCGAGGCCGTGGCGATCGGCCAGGCGGACGGCAGCGCGGAAGACCCGATCCCGGGTCAGTGGCGAGCGCGAAGCGCGCGATGACGGGGGCGACATACAGGGAACATACCCACGAATCGCTTCGAGGCAATCGCGGCCAACTGTTACCCCTGCTTGCGCTTGGGGTAACTTACGCTGTACGTTTCAACTTACATCGTACGCTTACTCCTCTGACCCTATGGAAACCATCGATGCCGTCCCTGAAGAATCTTCGCTTTCTCGCCCTGCTCGCCGCTCCCGTCGCCCTCGGCGCCCAGGAACCGCCCGCTGACACCCTCGCGCTCGGGGTGCCCCGTGTCCAATTCGGCGTCGCTCTCGAAGCCGGCGTCCCGACCGGCGCCTTCGGCGAGCGGATTGACGAAGGCGGCGCAGTGCACGGCTTCCTCCGCGTCCGCCTCGACGACAGCGGACTCATCGGCCTCCGCGTCCAGGCCGGCTACTTCGGCTATGGCGACGAAACCACCCGCACCTGCCTCGGCGCCGGCCCCGCCTGTCGAGTGCAGGTGGGCATCACCACCGCGAATGCGATTCTCTCGTGGGGTGTTGGCCCGGACATCTCGCTTCCGGTGGGGATCTTCCGCGTGACCGGCCACGCGCTGATCGGGTCGAGCTACTTCACCACCTACAGTGGTGCGCGCAAGGCCGGGTTGTTCCCGGACTTCTTCGCCGTGAGTGAACACCTCGGCGACGGCGGCCTTGCGTGGAGTGCGGGTGCCGGCCTGGCATTGCCGGTCTCGCGCAGTGCGGCGCTCGAGTTGGGCGTCACCTATCAGGCGCACGGCGACCGCAACTACCTCGTGCGCGGCGGCATCACCGATCAGCCCGATGGCTCGATCCTGATGGACGTGCAGCGCTCCAGTGTCAATCTCGTCGGCGTGCGACTCGGGATCACCTTCACCCGTTCGCGGAAAGCACCCAAGTCATGAAGGCAGCGGTCTGCGAGCGCTATGGCCCACCTGAGGTAGTGCGCATCGTGGAGGTCCCCCCCCCAACGCCACGGGCGCATGAGATCATGGTGCGCGTGCACGCGACCACCGTGTCGTCGGGGGACTGGCGGGTGCGCTCCCTCGACCTGCCGCGCGGCTTCGGTCCGATCGCTCGCCTCGCCCTCGGGCTGCGAGGCCCACGTCAACCGATCCTCGGCACCGAGCTGTCGGGCGTGGTCGCGGCGGTGGGCAGCGAGGTCGCGAACTTCGCGGTGGGTGACGAGGTGATTGCCTTCACTGGTGCGAAGATGGGCTGCCACGCCGAGATGGTCTGCGTGGTGGGGGGTGGTGCGGTGATTCACAAGCCGGCGCGCCTCTCGCACGCGCAGGCCGCCACCCTCGGGTTCGGTGGCACCACCACGCTCGACTTTCTTCGTCGCGGTCAGCTACAGCCGGGTGAGCAGGTGCTGGTCAACGGCGCCTCGGGGACCGTTGGTACCGCCATGGTGCAACTCGCCGCCAACCTTGGGGCGATCGTCACCGCGGTCTGTAGCACGCGCAACGTACCGCTGATGCACTACCTCGGCGCGCATTACGTCGTGGACTACACCACCACGGATTTCGTTGCGGCAGGCATGAGGTACGACGTGATCGCCGACACCGCCGGTACCGCGCCGTACGCGCGGTGTCGCGACGCGCTTACTCCCACGGGTCGACTCCTCCTCATCAATGCCGGACTCGACCAGATGCTGAGCGCGCCGTGGACCACGCGGCGTCATGGTCATCGCGTGATCGTCGGAACCGCTGCCGAACGCGTTGAGGATATCGAGATGGTTGCGTCACTCGCGAGCGCGGGACGCTACACGCCGGTCATCGACCGGTGCTATCCGCTCGACGAGATCGTCGCGGCCCACCGCCACGTCGAGACCGGCCACAAGCGAGGAAGCGTGGTGGTGGTGATGAGGTGAATGGTGAATGGTGAGGGGTGAGGGGTGAGGGGTGAGGGGGAATGCAACATGTCATCCCGAGCGCAGCGAGGGATCTCCACGGGTGCCTCAGGGGACAATCAGCGGAGTCAAGGCAAAGGCCACATTCGTCAGGCTGTGCGCCAGTATCGGGAAGAGGAGACTGCCGGTACTGAATCGCAGCCATCCATAGATGATGCCTCCACTTGCCGTCCACAGTCCCTGACTCAGATCGAACCCAAATGCGCCTCCCGAGTACGAGAGCGCATGCACCACCCCGAACGGAATCGCCGCGATGCAGATCACGATCCAAGGCGTTCTGTCTGGAGGGTCCTGGTTGCGGAGGAGGCCCAACAGAAGGGCCGGGGCCACACCACGGAACGCCAGCTCCTCAGCCAGGCCAGGCATCAGCAGCTGGAACGCGATGGTCTCACCCGACGGAGGTGGCGGCTGATGGACCATCGCCAGGACGACGCCCATCAAAATCAACGGGATCAGGGCGAGGGCACCTGTCTTGACGTTTCTCTGTGGGAGCACCAATCCGGTCGCCTTGGCGTTCAGTCCGAACAGGACCATTGTCACGGCAGCGAAGACAAGGGAGTACACTTTGCCGGCCCAATTCCACCGTGCCGGATTCAGATCGAACACGTCGAACGTGTAGGGCAGCCCGGTGATGAAGTCATCGAGGACGAGGTAGCCGACAAACAACAGGCCGAAGCGATACGCCAGTCGCTTGTCGAATGGGCGCAAGCCAACAAAGCCGAGGAGGATGATCGCCAGGTATCCCACTGAATAGAGGGCTGTATCCATGACCTACCGACTCCGATCGGATGTGTGATGATTGAACGCGCAGACCCCACGTGCGTTCGCCACTGTCTGTGCATTCCGCTACCGAGGAGACCCCGCCGCTTTCGCTGCGCTCAAGGGCGGGGTGACCCCTCACCCCTCACCACCACAGCATGAGCGGCAGCAGGCCCCACGCGGCCAGCACAAGGCACCACTGCAATGCCCCGATGAGGGCAATCAGCTCCAGGCGTGCGGCACGGCCCCCGAGGCCGGCCCGAACGCGGCCGATTGTCGAGGCCACCACGGCGAGCGGGAGCAGGCCGGTCGTCACTGCGATGGCAAGATTGGCCGGCGTCGGATCGCCAATGGCCAGGAACGATTCGCCAAGGTAGAGCAGCGGCGATGCGCAGAGCAGCAGCAGCCCTGCCGTGATCCATCGCAACGGCTCGTCCCGCAGCCGGCCCCGCCGCCACGCCAACGCAGTACGCCAGGGGCCCGTCACCAGTAGCCCGAGTAGTGCGACCATGCCGGCCGCAGCACTGGCCCACAGCAGGATGACTCGCCACGGTGCTACCGCTTCCAGTGTACGCATGCCGTCACTGATCACCGGCACGTCACTCGGGGTACGGAGGAGCACGTGCGTCGGCGCCCGCCGCCCCTCGACTCGGAACAACGCCCCCCCCACCGGCGCCAGATGTCGCTCGGCTCCCTGCACCGGGCGCAGGACAAGGTGGGTACCGTCCCATGCGACGCGGGTGATGCCACCCAGCGCATCGAGGTACGCGAACTGTCGGAAGCGGGTCGGGCGGATGGCATACCACCCTTCCCAGTCGCCCGGCTCGACACCGGGAGCGACCACCGGCGCCACAGGGCTCGGTGGCACGCCCAGCGAGCTCCCCAGCAGTGAATCAATGCGATCGAAGTTGGCGGCCTCGGGATCGCTGTTGAATGCGGCGAAGAAGGCGCGCTGCTGCTCCGGATACAGGCAGAGGATCCCGCGGAAGGTGCCGCTGTTGCCAAGGTGGCACCGACCGGTGATCCCCCAGCGCTCGCGCTGCATCAGGCCCAAGGCGTAGCCCGTTGCGAGGCCCGCACTGGTCGCCTGGGTCGTGGTTGGCACCGCCATCGCCTGCAACAGCTCCCCATCTATCAGTTGTCGGCCGTCCACCACCCCGTCGCTCATCAGGAAGCGCGCGAACGTCGCCATGTCGGCGGCGGTGGTGGTGAACTGACCAGCCGGCCGCACGGGCCAGGCGTACGACGGCCCGCGTGCCCCCCCCTCGAAGTGTCCCATCGCGAGGGTGCTGTCGCCACCTTCACCAATCTGGGTGACGAACTCAACGGTACTTCGCGTCATCCCGAGCGGGGCCAGGAGTGCACGATCAAGCCATTGCTCGTAGCGCTCTCCGGTGACCGCTTCTATCACCAGACCGAGGAGGAGGTAGCCGACGTTGGAGTAGGAGAAGCGGGCGCCCGGTCGGGTCTCCACGCGAAGCGCGCCCGTCCCCAACCCCGCTTGCAGGGGGGCGTCCGGCTTGCCACGCAAGGTGAAGACCTGCCACAGCCGCACATCGTCGAGTCCGCTGGTGTGATCAAGCAGGTGACGCACCAGTACAGGTGCGACGGACGCCCACTGGTTGTCGAAGCGAACATCAGGCAAGTATTCCGACACCGGGGCATCGAGGTTGATGCGCCCGTCGGTGACCAGCACCAAGACCCCCGCAGCGACGATCGTCTTCGCCACCGAACCGACTTGCATGCGGTCGTCTGGCGAGAGCGGCGCGCCGGTACCGAGGTCCCGGAGACCAGCCGCTCCCAGGGTGACCTGTGCGGGCGTGACCAGCGACCAGGTGACCCCGACAAGGCCCTCTTCCGTGAGGGCGCGAGCGACGTGTGCGGTGAGGGTGTCCGGTGACGGGCTCTGCGCAGGCAACGCGCCCGCCGCGATCGACACTGCGGCACTCGCAGCGCAACACCATGCGGGTATCACCTCAGGCCAGCAACGCGCGCACACGCGCACCGTGGCGACGACTCATCGCGAAGGGTGTGGCCACGCCGTGCAGGTGGACCTGGGAGCTACCGTGCGACCACTCGTCCACGCGGGCGACATGCGCGAGGTTGATGATGGTCGAGCGGTGAATCCGCACAAAGCCACGCTCGGGCAACCGCTCCTCCCATTCCCGGAGTGATCGCGCATGCCGCACCACCTCACCCACCCCACGCAGGTGCACCAGCGAGTGATCACCGGCGGCGGCAATCGCCAGGATGTCCTGCACCGGGACGAAGGCGCGGTGCCCCCCAACCCGCAGGTAGAGGCGGTCGGCTGTCATGAGCCGCCGCACCGGTGCCTCCGCGGTCGCGCGGTCGTGAAGTCGCTCGATGGTGCGCGCCAACCGCGCAGGCTCCACCGGCTTCAGCAGATAGTCGAGCGCGTTGAGCTCGAAGGCCTCGACCGCGTGGGCGTCATGGGCCGTCACGAAGACCACCGCCACTCCAGGATCGATCAGCGGGACGAGGGTCAGGCCCGACTCGCGGCCCATCGAAATGTCGAGAAAGACGAGGTCGGCATCGAGTGCCTCGATCAGCCGGGCGGCCTCGTCCAGCGTGGCGGCCTCGCCGACGACCTGGACTGCTGCTCCATGCGCTGCCTCGAGCAGGGTGCGCAGCTCGCGCCTGGCGAGACGTTCATCGTCCACGATCACTGCGCGTCGCAGGGGCATCTCAGTTCCTCGTGCTGATGGGGAGATCTACCATGACCCGGACCCACTCACCCTGCTGCGTGATCGTGAAGGCGTGGTCGTCAGGATAAAGATGTGCCAGTCGAGCCCGCACGTTGCGCAACCCGACGTGGTTCCCGGCTTCAGGCGTGGGTAGCGCGAGCTCCCCGGTGTTTTCGATGGTGATCACGACCCGTTCCGAGGTCGATAGGCGTGCCGTCACCCGCACGCGCAATGGCCCACCGCCCGCGGCCGGCCGGCCGTGCTTGAGCGCATTCTCCACCAGAGGATTCAACAGGAACGCCGGTACAATGCACTCCGCGGCCTCGGGGGGGACATCGACCTGCACGTCGAGTCGCTCCTCGAACCGGATCGCCTCGATCGCGAGGTATCCCTCCAGCGCCTCCACCTCTTCGGCAAGCCGGGCCACGTGCAGCGGCCGATCCACGATGGCGTAGCGCAGGAAGCGGGCGAGCGCCGTCACCATGTCACGCGCCCGGTCACGATCCTCATGGATCAGCGCCCGCAGCGAGTTGAGGGTGTTGAACAGGAAATGCGGGTTGAGCTGGTACGCGAGCATCTGCAACTGTGCGTCGCGCGCGGCCGCCACTGCCCGCAGCGCATCGGCCCGTTCAGCGAAGAGCGCGTCGCGATAGCTCAATACCATGCGCAGCGTGCTCCACACCAACAGTGCCATGGTGTTGTAGACGGTGTTGTCGAGGAGCGGACCGCGGCGGAACACCGGAGCGCCCTCCGGGCTCACCACCGGCAGCAGCGGAATGACCACTTGGTGCAGGTACGTATGAAAGACCGCTGTCCACGCCATCCCGGCGAGCCAGGAGGCAATCACCACGACGCCGAGCGTGCGCCCGGTCGTCAGGGTGGCGAAGGGGACGCGGCGGAAGACCCGATCGAGCACGAGCGTGGTCGCAAAGCCGAGCAGCGCGAACGGCCACTCGATCAGCACGATGACGGCGGTGGGCCACTCGCCCGCGCGCCCGATCGACATGGCCACTGCGAAGAGCAGCCAACCACCGACCTGCAGCGGCCACCATCCGGTTGGGCTGCGTTGCATCACGGTCCTCGTGAAGATGGATGAGCGCGTGGCAGCGGGTCAGTGCCGCTGATGGGCCGCGAAGAAACGCCACATCATCTCGTTGAGGTCAATGTCGCGGGAGGTGCGGCCGATCGGCAGTCCGACGTTGAACGACTCTGCCCCAGCCCAGGTGTGTCCACCCTCGTGAATCGTGACCAGTGTCACCGCCCTGCCGTCCCGCTCCACCGTCAGTACCGTGGCGTGGGTGTCGTCGGTTGGGTCGGTATTCACCTGCTGCGTCACGGCTGCGGAGTCAGGCAATCCGTTGTGCTCCGCCCAGTAGGCGTGGGTCTCAGCGGCGGAAAGGTAGTGGCCGGACTTGCCGGCGTACATCACCACCTCGTCGGATGTCCCGTGCACCTGCATGACCCCAATCAGGCGTCGAGTACCACGGGGTCGTTGCTCGTCACGCACTGGCACCGGCAGCGGGGCCCCAACGGAGGCCACCGCCGCGAGCCGATGAGAGAGCTCGGCCGCGAGCCGGTGTGCGAAGAAGCCACCGCGCGAGAGCCCGGTCGCGTAGAGGCGGGTGGTGTCCACTCGGAAAGTGGCGAGCAGGTGATCGAGCACCGCCTCGGTGAAGCCGACATCGTCGGTGCCTTCAGCGTAGGCTTGGCCGAACCCCACATTCCAGTCCTGCGAGACGCCCTGCGGATACACCACGATGAAGTCATGCCGATCAGCGGTGACATTCATGCGGGTGTACAGCATCTGTTCGGCAGCCGTCATCCCGCCACCGTGGAAGTGCAGCACGATCGGGTAGTGTCGCTCGGGACTCGTGGCATACGACGCCGGCAGGTAGACGATGTACTTGCGCTTGATGTCGTCGTGCGTGAAGCGCATGACCTGCGCTGCGATGTCGCCCGGCAGCACTATCCCGGCGAGGTGTGCGGTCAGCGCGGAGCGGAGCAACCAGCGGAACATGCGAATCACGTAGGGCCTCGGGGTCAGTAGTACCATCGGGTGCATTGGCACCACGATGATACGACCGCGCCGTGTTGCGCCCTATGACGTCTCGCCGAGTGGTTGGAAAGTGCCGGTGAGCGGTCGCTGGGGTCGGTGAGTGGTGAGGGGGAACGGCAGGTGAAACGTGAAGGGTGAAACGGGGGCTCCCCTCATGTTGGGATTCCGGTCAATGCAGCGAAGCTCCCTTTCACGTTTCACCTTTCACCCTCACCCACCTCCCGCTTCACCCCCTGATGCCCATCAAAAATCCGCCGATGCGCGGCATATGACCACGCATCATCGCGCGTGTAGTAGTCGGCCACCCAGGCCTGCAGGTTGGCGAGCATCTCGTCCTGCGCCTCCTTCGACGCGTACTTGTGCGGCTCCCAGGGGCGACGACGATTGTTCGCGAGACACTGCTCCAGGCCCGGGTTGAGGAAGACGAGTTCGGTGCAGTGCTCGGCCGCATACGCAATCAGCTCACCGTAACATCCCTCGATCACCCACTCTTGCTGTTCGGCGATGAAGACGCGCAGCGACGCGATGACATCGTCCGGATCGCGCGCCACGGCCACCTTGCCGGGCTCCCAGACAATCGTGTCGAGATCGAGATGCGCGAGCCCGTGCTCCGCAGCCAATTGCTGCGCGTAGGTGCTCTTGCCGGAGCCGGAGTTGCCGAAGAGGAGGAGTTTCATGGGAGGAAGCTGGGGGTGAAAGGTGAAACGTGAAAGGGAGTTCGCTCCATTCGCCGGAATCCCAACCTGAGGGGAACCCCGTTTCACCTTTCACCTTTCACCCCTGTACCTTTCCCCCACACCCGCACCACATCGGAGCACCCCATGAATCCCACCGCGGCGGCCCTGCTGCAGACGTTTGTGGCGATGTCCGTCTTCTACGTCTGGGTCGTGCGCTACCCGGCGGTCCTCGCCGACTTCAAGGACTTCGACCTCCCCGACACCGTGCGTGACCTGGTCGGCGCCGCCAAGCTCACGGCCGCCTTCCTCCTGCTGGGGATCGGCCCCATCGACGGGCTCGAGGTCTATGGCGCCGGCGCGATCGCATTCTTCATGGCGGTGGCGGTCGTGATGCACCTCCGCGTGAAGAACCCGCTCGTCAAGATGCTGCCGTCAATGGGGCTGGGTCTCGGCGCGGTGGTGGTGATGGTGCACTATATGGTGTAGGGTGAGGAGGGGAGAGGTGAAGGGTGAAACGTAAAAGGTGAAACGGGGGCTCCCCTCATGTCGGGATTCCGGTGACTGATGCGGATCCCCCTTTCACGTTTCACCTTTCACGTTTCACCTTTCACCTTTCACCCTTCATTCCCCCTCACCCTCCCAGCCACACTCCCCGCCCACTCCTCCGGCCCCAACACGCTCCCCCCCCCACGCTTCGTGGCGCCCGCATTCCAGCGCCCACCATAGGCCGGATCGATCTCGGTGAGCTGCAGCGTGTCGAGCGTCATCCCCTCCGGTGCCGCGTGACCCAGGCGCACCTTGATCGTCCAACGGTGCTCACGATCAGGATGCGGATAGCCCACCACGATCACCTGCGCATCGGGGAGGTGGAGCGGCAGGAACTCGCCGACAATTGCGTGATCGAACGCGGCCCATGCCACGCCGTCACGCAACACGAAGCGCGAGATCAATTCCGTGGTGCGTTCGCGCAACGCTCGCCGCGCGGCGAGTCGCGACGCGGCCCACTCGGGGAGTGGTCCGCCATCTTCGAGAATCGCCAACGCATTGAACGAGTCGGCCACGCTACGCAGCGGATCGAGCGCCTGCAGCACGTCCGCAATCGCATTCGGCTCGCCGGTGTGGTCCGCCGCAATCGCCGCGTGACCGTACTCCGACTTGGGCGCGAGCAGGCCGGTCACGATCCCTGCGCTCAGAATGCTGTCCGCATCAGTGTGGGTGATCAGCACGGCGGTGTCGGGACTCACCGGACCACACGCCTCCACCCGCACCAGGGCGAGGTTGGTACTCGAGATCGGACGCGCCATCTGGGGGACCGGGGCATGATGGTCGATGTTCTCATGCTCCCCCAGCCGCCACCCCCACGGCACCCGCTCGGCGATGCGCTCGATCCCCGCCACATAACAGTCACATGCCACGGTGGGGTGCCCGTTGGCGAATTGTGCCACCGCCAGCGACCGATACTCAGGGAGGAGGGTGATCCGGTCGGCTGGCCGCGGGGGCAGTGGGGCAATGGTCATCCCGTAATACGCGTCAGAGATGTGACAATCGGATCACGGCGGGCTGGTGGCATCCCCTCGATCTAACGCGGCGGCGTCAAGGAGACGTCAAATCGGGGTATCCAATGCGGCCGCCGGCTGGTGGTTTGGTGCCTCCCGGCTCCGCTCTGGCGTCTCCCCCTTGCTCGCGGTACGTTCTCAAGCGGAGGTACACCCCATGATCCGAACCCACTGGCGCCTGCTCAGCACCCTTGCCCTCGCGGCGTGTGGGGGTGATGACACCCTGATCATCCCCCCACCTGAGCCACCACCGACCCCGTCCATCCTGCTCACGGTTGCGCAGCCGGGGCCGGTCACGGCCGGCGTCAACGCCCCCCAGGGCTCGACCGGTACCGCCACCATCATGCGCAGTGAGGGCTTCAACGGCTCGATCACGATGTCGGCCGAATCGGTGCCCAACGGCTGGAGCGTCTCGTTCTCGCCCGCCGTCCTCAGCGCGGACGTGAACTCCACCCTGGCGCTGGTCACCGCACCGGCTGGGGTCGTGGCGGGCAGCTACTCCTTCATCGTCCGGGCGACCGCGATCGGCATCACCACTGCCACGCGCGAAATGACCGTCTCGGCGAACGTGGAGCAGGGCAACTGAAAGTCCCAGCGGCCCTCCGCATGGTCCGATCCCTTGCCGCCCGGCTGGGACGCGTGGTGCTGTGGACCAACCTCACCCTGCCGTTCGTCTTCCTCGGTCGCGAGACCTACGCCAAGGCCAAGCTCGAGCGCAGTGACCTCTTCCATCCCGCGGTCATCGCCAGCGACAGCGTGCGGGAAGACGCGCGACGCTACGCCATCCATCGTCGCGGGTTGATCGACTCGCTGCTGCCCGATGGCCACGCCGGCACGGTCGTCACCCATGCCGACGCGATCGGCGGGATGGCCGGTGTCGCCTGGATGGACCTCTCCGCGATCGGCCTCGCCGCCGGCTATCTCTCCGAGCGGATCGGATCAGGGGGGGGGATGCTCGGTGAGCTGGTCGAGATGCACGAGCGCGGCCACCTCTTCCACAGCAACCACCCCGAGCTGGTGCGCGACCTGATGGAGCGTCTCCCCCCCCCGGTGCCGGGGAGCTACGCGGCCACCAGCGGCACCGAGCACTTCGCCGAGATGACCAGCGAGGCGTACCGGTTCGTGGTGATGAACGATGAGTTCTTCTCGCCGGTCAAGCTGCCGGACGCGCAGTTGATGGACGCCGAGCGGGAGACGCCCGGCACGGCGGGGTTCGTGGTCTACATGCTGGAGCGTTTCGAGGCGGAAGACGCCGAGCAGCAGCGACGCCTGCTCGGCACGGCGCGCATCCTGCGCGGTGACCCGCGTCCCTGGGAACCGATCTACGCCGCACTCGACGCGCAGCGGAAGGACGACGGTACCCTGCGTCGCTGGCCCAAGCCGTCGTGGGCGTCGACGATGCGTGACGTGCACGGCCATCTCATGCTCGACGGCGGCATCTGGTCCCTCACCGTCGCCTATCTGGTCTGGCCCTCCACGTTGATCGCGCGTCTGGTCAGCCCCATCTGACGCTACCTGGGGGCTGACCCCTCGCGCCGCGCCGCATCGAGCACCGACAACGCCGCCGATACATCCCGGTCAACAAACACATCATCCAGCAGGCGCGCCATCGGTCGCTGCCAATTGCCGCGCATCTCCGTGCTGGTGCCCGGAAGATTCACGCCCGCCGCCTCACACCAGAGATCCTCGAACCACGGGATCACCAACGGGCTGGGGCTGCGACCCAACCAGTCGAGCAACGCGCGCAGCAATGCCGGCGGATCATCGGCCGGTGCCCCGAGGTGCGCCGCCAGCCGGCTCGCCATCCCCGCGCGTTCCGCGCGCACCGCCGACTCGGCGTCGGCATCCATCAGCCCGTGCGCCACGCGGTCAGTGATGTCATCACCCGCGAGCCATCCCGCGAAGGTCGGCGTGTCGTGCGTCCCGATCAGCGCGACATCCTTCTCGGTCGGCGGGACGATCGGCTCTGCACCACTTCCCGCGAACTGTGCGAGATACATCCCCCAGATCCGGTGACGCGGCAATGCCTCGAAGATCTCTTCCGGTACCGTACCGAGATTTTCACCGATGATTTCACAGCGATGGCGATGCGATTCCAGCGTGAGGATCGCGAAGAGTTCGTCCGCGGGATACTCAACGTACGTCCCCTGGTCGAGGCGCATCCCGACCGGAATCCAGTAGAGTCGGCTCCACGCCATGATGTGATCGACACGCAGGACACCGGCAACGGTCATCTGGTGCGCGATCGCGTCGCGCAGGTAGGCGTGCCCCTCCATCCGTGACGCGACGGGGTGCACGGGGCGGAAACCCCAGTCCTGTCCGCTCGGGAAGCCGAAGTCGGGCGGTGCACCGACCGACATCGACTCCACGAAGAGGTGCTGTCGCGACCAGGTGTCGTAGGAATCAGGGTGCACCCCCACGGCGAGGTCGAGGCCGAGTCGCATGCCGCGCGCGTCGAGACGTTCGCGGAGGTTCGTCAGTTGGTTGTGCGCCTGCTGCTGTGCCACGAGATGGAACTTGAATTCTTCTGCGTCGTAGTCGTCGGGCTGCAGGTCGCCGTTGCGGGCGCGTTCCGGCCACTCGCGCCAGTTGCGCCCGTACCGTTGCTGCGCGGCGCGGAAGGCAGCGTACTCGATCGGGCCGGGGTCCTCGAAGACTGTGGCCGAGATCAGCGTGTGCTGCAGTGCTTCGCGTACTTCCCACGCGGCGCGTGTGACGTCGAGGCGACTGACGTCGCCGATGGGATGATGATGCTCGCCCAGGTCGAGCACCAGTTCCGACCAGTGCAGGCGACTCACGGCGGAGTAGGGCGAGGGTTCGGCGGGATGCTCGTTGAAGGTCGGCAACAGCGGGAGCACGGTGACGAGATCACCGCCGTGCGCCTGCACCCAGCCGCAGAGCATTTCAAGATCGCGCAGGTCACCGACGGCTCGGCTCCGGTACGAGCGCAACGCGGCAAGGTGGGTGCCGACACCCCAACTGCGCAGCTCCGCTGCGCGACGATACGCGTGCACCGGCGCGGAGATCAGGGTGCTGGTGACGTCCCCCCCCCCATGTCGCCAGATGATCTGGTGATACCCGAGCGGGACGCGCTCGTGGAAGCGCAGCGAGCGGCCGTCCTGGTGGAGCGGGCGCACTTCGCCGTTCTCGAGGATCAGCTCGCCGTGTCCGTCACCCTCGACACCAATCGGGATCGCTGGCACGGCGCCTTCCCACGCCACCACCACCGGCGGGAGCACGGTGCCGACTTCCACCGAATGCAACGCCTCGGTGACGCGCGCGAGCGTCTCGTCACTGACGGTGACGTGGTTGCCGAGGCCGTCCCAGTATTCGGTCTGGATGGGGGTGGACATCTGGGGAAGGTAAGGGGTGAGGGGTGAGGGGTGAGGGGGACAACCAGCCGGCGGTGCCTGCCCTGAGCGAAGCCGAAGGGTCAACCGCCGGGCGCGGCGAAGCCGCGCATCGTGAAACGTGAAACGGGGGATCTCTGCGTCTCTGCGTCTCTGCGAGAGACCAGCTACTCAGGTACCCGCGTGAAGCGCAGGCCACTGCTTCTCAGCCAATCGATCAGCAGCGAGGTGATCGCTCCTGAGGTATCGCGCTCGACGCGACCGATCTTCCCCGCGATGTACACGGTGTCCCGGCCCTGTGGGACGATCACTTCGTCAACCACGCCTGGGCGAAGCATCATCAAGGTGGTGTCGCGCTGCACGATTCGCCACGTGACGTCCAATTCAGACGAGCGATAGTCGCCGGGCAAGTCCGCCGGGAGCACCGGAGCTGGTCCCGGCAACACTGGACCGGTATCACCGTGGGGGAGTGGTTCGGTGGCGAATTTCATGTCCAGATCGTGCCAGGCCAGGCGACCAATGATGCTCGTCGGGGCCGCTGTAGCACTGCTGCACAACGCCACCGCCGACCATCGCTCGCTCGGGAACCGCCATATCGCGGTGCGGTACCCCGCCAGGGAGCCGGTATGGTAAATGCGCCGCAGGCCTTGGTAGCCCTCCTCCACCACCAACCCGAACGCATACGTCAGTGTATTGCCATTGTTCAGCACTCCCGGTGTCTCGAGCAGGTTGATCAGCGCCGAGTCTGCGGCCGGTGCATCATCAAACCATGCCACCCACGTGAGCATGTCGTCGAGCGTGGAGTGCAGCGAGCCACTCCCGACCGTCTCCACCAGCGCGGGGGTGCGGACCCACTGGCTGTCCTGCCTGGCGTAGCCCATCACCCGGTCAGGGATCACCTCACCCCACCGATCGGCGAACAGTGACCGCGTCATCCCGCGCGGTGCGAAGATGTGCTGCTGCACAAATTCCCGGAACGACATCCCGCTCGCGCGCGCCACTAATGTGGCGAGCAGATCATACGCGGTGTTGTTGTAGAGGTGGCGCGAGCCGGGTGTGAAGTTGAGTTCGCGCTGTTCGCTCACCAGGTCGAGCACCATCTGCTGTGTCACCACGGTGCGTTCGGTGGGGACCCCCTGCAACGTCAGCAGGTCCCACTTCTCGCGCAGCCCGCTGGTGTGATGCACCATCTGCCGGATCGTGATAGCTGCGAGTGGGCCGGTCATCTCCGGAATCCACTTGCTCGCTGGCGCGTCGAGGTCGATCACCCCGTCCTGCGCGAGCATGGCGACGGCCATTGCCGTGACCTGCTTGCTCAGCGAGCCGGTGTAGAAGACCGACGACGGCGTGATCGGGACCTCGTGTTCGAGGTCGGCCATCCCATAGCTGCGTCGGAGGGTGACTTCCCCGTTATGGCGCACCCCGACGGCGCATCCGGGACTGCCCTCCACCGATGCGAAGAGCGAATCGAGCCGCACCTGTCGGGCATCCTGGGCCGCCAACGACGAAGCCCCGACCAGCAAGAGGCCGAGGAGGAATGGGATGGCTTTGGGCATTCGGAAAGGTATAGAGGTGAAACGTGAAAGGTGAAAGGGAATGCGTTTCCGTTTCACCTTTTACCACGCGCGGCCGCAGGCCGCGCCCCCCTCACCCCTCACCCCTCCACCATCTCATTCACCCCGATCGCCAGGTAGGCCGTGAGCCCGACCACCACGAGCGTCCCCAGGGCAATCAGCCCGAGGTCTTCGGTGCCGACGCGCATGGCGGGACCGAACGGCGTCATCACCTCGAGGAGGCGACCACTGCCGAGCTCCATGCCGATGAGCTTTTCGAGGGGGTCTGAAATCGGGAAGGTCAGGTAGGCCGACGGGACGGCGGTGGTCATCGTGACGATGCCGAGCCATTCGGGCTGGTCGCCCACCGGGATGCCGATGAACCACTGCACGGCGACCGCGACCGCAGCGGCCAGCATCCCGAGTGTCGCGGCCCGGACCAATCGGTACCGGAATGTGCGTTCCATTGTCCCCCCCGATGTGCCAAGACGGGGCGATCCGTGGAGCCTCCCGAAAGAGCGAATCGCCGATCCGGGGGGTATCGGGTGCAAAGGTCGTGCCCGGTAGCCCTATTCGGACTCGACGTGGACGGCGGTCCCATAGCAGAGGACCTCGGTGACCCCCCGCATCATCTCGTTGGCGTCG
>JAABRY010000048.1 GCA_011390645.1 Gemmatimonadota bacterium | reverse complement strand
GTGTCGCCCTCATCAGGCTCCGGTTCTACCGCGCGATCATCACCTGCAACAGATCGTAGCGGCTCACAATGCCGACCAGAGCTCCCCCGTCGCGTACCAACGCGGCGGGGGTCTCGCGTGTCAGCAATGGCGCGACGCGCTCGACGCCCCACCCGGCTTCCACCTCGGGCAGCGGCGGGTCCATCACTTCACGCACGGGGCGATCAAGCAAGGCGGGCTGGTCCAGTGCGATCTGCATCAGCGCCCCCTCGACCAAAGCCCCGACACAGCGATCGCCGTCGAGCACCGGCAATTGCGACACATTCCAGGTGTTCATCAAGTTGAGCGCCTGGCGGACAGCGGCGGCCGGCGCGACCTGCACGAGGCTCGGTGCCTCGCCCTGTCGACGCGCGAGCAAGTCACGCACGGTCCGTCGCGGTGCCTCGAGGAGTTGATTCTCCTGCAGCCACTCGTCGTTGAACACCTTGCTGAGATAGCGCTCGCCGGTGTCACACAGAATCGTGACGACACAGGCGTTGGGGTCGTCGAGGGTGCGGGCGAGTTCCAACGCGAGGTGGACATTGACGCCGGCAGACGCACCGACGAGGATCCCCTCCTCACGCGCGAGCCGCCGTGCCATCGCCATCGCATCGCGATCGCTGACCTGCCGAAACTCGTCGATCAGATCCCACCACACCGTCGTGGGGGCCTTGTCGCCGCCGATCCCCTCGACCTTGTATGGTGCGCCATTGGTGCCCGTGATGCGCGTGCGATGGTACTCGGTGTAGAGCGAGCCGATCGGATCGCCTGCGATCACCACGATGGCCGGGTTCTGCGCCTTGAGGTACTTCGCCACGCCGCTGACGGTGCCACCGGTACCGGCGCCGGCGACGAAATGGGTGACCTTCCCCGACGTCTGTTCCCAGATTTCCGGACCCGTGGTGGCCACATGCGCTTCGGGGTTCACCTGATTGTAGAACTGGTTGGCGAGGATCGCCCCGGGAGTGTCGTGGGTGATCTGCTTCGCCTTCATCACGTAGTTCTCAGGGTGATCTGGCGGCACCGCAGTCGGCGTGATCACCACCTCGGCGCCGTACGCCTTGAGGAGGCGGACCTTCTCCTGCGACATCTTGTCGGGCATCGTGAAGATGCAGCGGTAGCCCTTGAGTGCCGCGGCGATCGCCAGGCCCACGCCGGTGTTGCCGCTGGTCCCCTCGACGATCGTTCCACCGGGCTTGAGGGTGCCGTCGCGTTCCGCCGCCTCGATGATCGCCAGACCGATGCGGTCCTTCACCGATCCGCCCGGGTTGGCGTACTCCGCTTTGCCATAGACAGGGGTGCGGATCCCCGCCCCGACCCTGCCGAGCTGGATCAGGGGGGTCTGACCGATGGTGTCGAGGACGGAGGCGTAGGGGCGGGGATGGGGTGTGGGCATGGGGAAAATCTAAGGGAGGGCGACGGGGGGTGAAACGTGAAAGGTGAAACGTGAAAGGTGAAAGGGGGCGTGACGCGAAGCTTGGCGTGCCATGACTGGCCATGGCGCCCCCGCACCCCGTTTCACGTTTCACCTTTCACCCTTCTACGTCCCCTGCCTCACCGCAATGTCGCCGGATACCCCACGACCGCCACCCACGGAGCGCCCTCGGTGTCCTCGTAGTAGAACGCAAGTCCGCCGGGGACATGGTTCAGCAGGTGGACTCTGCGATCTCGCGTCGGGCGAGGCAGGCGCACATCGGCGATCACTCTACCGTCGGCGCTGACGACCCACCACAGCGTCTCGGTGGCCCCGCGCTCCTCGTCAATCTGAATCCAGAACCGACCTTCGGCGTCACCAGTGACGGCAAGGAAGGCGGGCCAATGCGTCTCGCGGGGCGCAGCGCGGATTCGATCCCACCACGCGTCGAGATCCGCCCCTGAGCCGCCGGCGGGCGCGGCGCCGAAACGATCCGGAATGTTGCCATCGGTGACTCGCACGCGCGGGAGGTTGATTGCGAGCTGTCGGAGGAAGCGACCCGTGGTGTCATACATCGTGATGGTAGACACATTGGGATCGGCAACGTACACGTGCGGCCCGACGCGCCCAGCGGTGAGTTGTCCGGCACCGACGCGGGTCCTGGCGATGCCGGCTGCATCAACGATGTCACGACGTTTGACACCATCCGCGCCGATCAAACTCACGCGATAGGGGGACGCATCCGTGGGCGCCGCACCGGGGCGCCGCACCGTTTCTGCCACGAGGATGTTGCCATCGGTGCTACAGCCACTGCCCGGGCGATGACGACGCTCGGTTGGAATCGTCCCGATCACACCCTTGCCCACCACGATGACACTGAAGCGCGCGTTGCGTTGATCGGTCACCACCACGGTGTCACCGCGCACACCGCACGGCCACCCGAGTGCTGAAAATTCCTGTGGTCCGGCGCCGTTGCGTCCCACACGCCAGACCTCCCGGCCATCCGGGCCGAACACGCGGACCCTGGACGACTCGGACAGCAGGTATCTGCCACCGCTCAGCGCAACGAGTCCCATGACGCCACCCTGCGATTCGATCTCGCTATCGGTGTCATCCTGAAACCCACCCGTGCGCCACCGCACGTTGGACTGTTCCGTGATGCGAATGACCGGGGCTTTGGCATCAGTCGGCGCCACGACGATGGGATTGCCCGGCGTGCCACCCTGGGCAAGGAGCGCTGTGGGAAGGAACGCCAGGAGGAGTGCGACCCCCCCCACCCTGCGCGGCGAAGCCGTGCCCCGTCTCGGCGGTTGACACCGCCGGCTGGGATGCACCCCCTGCCTCACCCCGCATCCGCCTTCAGTGAATCCGGCAAGGTGAAGCGAATCGGCACCTGCAGCGGCGCGGTCACGGCGGTATCACCGCGGCGAGCGGGGGCGAAGCGCAGGGCAGGGGCTGCCTCGAGCGCGGCGGCGTCGAAGGCGGCGTTGCCGCTTGAGGTTTCGATCCGGGTGGAGTCTCGCACCACATAGCCGGAGGAGTCGATGACGAGGTAGAGCATCACCTCGCCCTCGACCCGCTGCTCGAACAGATCGGTTGGATAGGGGATCGGCGGCATCGAATCGAGCGAGACGGCCGGGGTGAACTCGCCCGGCACCGGATCATCGCCACCGCAGGCGGTCGCTGCGAGCGCAAGGAGAAGGGCTAGAGATCGCATCGTCACAAACTAACTCCCCACGCGTTGCCTGAACCGACGAACCTTCTCACGGTTGCCACATCCTTCCATGACGCACCAGCGACGCGATCGGTTGCGCGAGCGATCGAGGAAGAGTCGGCCACATCCATCGCAGCGCTTGAGCCGATGACGGTCCTCGGAGGTGAGCAGTTGCCCCGCGGCCCACAGCGCCGGGAAGGTTCGACGGCTCACCTCGCCTGGGTCACGACGCCACCCCCAGCCATAGCCACGTACCGTGGGGACGATCCCGCGGGACTGCCCCGCACGAGCCAGCGCCCGATCGAGCTGGTTGAGGTCGGCGTCGCTCACCCCAGCGCCGCGCGCTTCGTCCTCGAGCAAGCGCTCAAGGAACTCCCGGACACGCAGCACGGCCGCTCGCACTGCCGGAGACGGCTCCGGTTCGGCGGGATCGAATGGGGTGTGGAGAAACACGAGACAGGCTGGGAGTTGATCTGGAAGGGGCATGTAACCAATGTAACAGTTTATGGTGGTTACGTCACCCAGCCTCCCCCTTGAGGCGCGCCAGCTCCTGCAATGCTTCCAGTGGGGTCATGCTGTTGGGGTCCAGGCTCCGCAGGCGTTCTGACAGCGGGTCGATGTGAGGCGAGCGAGGAGGTCCCCCTTCGGCGGCGCTCAGGGCTGGCGCCCCCCCACCTGTGGTGGGGGGCGGGGCAGCATCGAACAGCGTCGGCTGGAGTGGGTCGGGGTCCTTGGGCGGCGCGCCCGGGACCATCCGGTGCCCCGTCTCGAGTGTGCCGAGGACTTCCTTCGCCCGGCTCACGACGGCGGTGGGGAGGCCGGCCAACTCGGCCACATGAATCCCGTAGCTCCGATCGGTCCCGCCGTATTCGAGGCGGTGCATGAAGACGATCCCGTTCGGCGTCTCGCGGACCGCCACATTGCAATTTCGGGCGTGGGCAAGCTTCTCCGGGAGTTGCATCAGCTCGTGGTAGTGCGTCGCAAACATCGTCCGGCAGCCGACCCGATCGTGGAGGTGCTCGGTGACCGCCCAGGCGATCGCGACACCGTCGTAGGTGCTGGTGCCGCGGCCGATCTCATCGAGCAGCACGAGCGACCGCGCGGTGGCGTTGTGGAGGATTGCGCTGGTCTCGCTCATCTCCACCATGAAGGTGGACTGCCCGCGGGCGAGGTTGTCGCTGGCACCCACCCGGGTGAAGAGGCGGTCGACCACCCCGATGCGTGCCCGCTCGGCCGGCACGAAGGCGCCAATCTGCGCCAGCAAGACGCAGAGCCCGATCTGTCGCAGGATGGTGCTCTTGCCGGCCATGTTCGGCCCCGTCACCAGCAGGACCCGCTCGGCATCGTCGAAGCGGGCGTCGTTGGGGACGAACCGCTCGCGCGGCATCATCCGTTCGATGACCGGGTGCCGGCTCGCCACCAGCACCAACTCCATCCCGTCATGCAGTTCCGGACGCACGTACCGCTCGGTCACCGCGACCTCCGCGAGCGAGGCCAGCACATCGAGCCGCGCCAGCAATGCCGCGGTGCCCTGGACGCGAGCGATCGCCTGACCGACGGTGTCGCGAAGTACCCCGAAGAGCTCCGCCTCGCGCGCCGCGATCCGCTCCTCCGCGCCGAGGACCTTCGCCTCGTACTCCTTGAGCTCTGGGGTCACGAAGCGCTCGGCGTTGGCAAGGGTCTGCCGCCGCTCGTAGTCGGTGGGCACCGCGGCCTGATTGGCGCGGGTGACCTCGATGTAATAGCCGAAGACCTTGTTGTAACTCACCTTCAGCGAGGCGATGCCGGTCCGCTCACGCTCGCGCTGCTGAATCGCGGCGAGCGACTGCTTGCCGTTGTCGCGGAGGTCGCGCAGCTCGTCGAGGTCGGCGTCGTAACCCGGCGCGATGATGTCGCCGTCGGCGAGGGTGACAGGCGGGCGTTCCGTGAGGCCAGCGGCGAGCAGCGCCGAGAGATCGTCGAGCGGATCGAAGGTGGACGCCGCGTGTGCGAGCAGGCCGGGGTGTGCATTCTCCGCCGCATCGTCCGCCGCAACCACCTCGCGCAGGATCGCTGCGACCGCCGGCAGCCGGAGGAACGAATCACGCAGGGCGCCCATCTCGCGCGGGGCGGCGCGGCCTGCGGCGGCGCGTGCGGCCAGGCGTTCGACGTCACGCACGCCATCGAGTGCCTCGCGCAGCCGGGCGCGCAGGCGGCCCTGCGTCACCAGCGTACTCACGGCGTCATGGCGCGACCGGATGCGCTCGACGTCCTTGAGGGGCGAGACGACCCACTGGCGCAACATGCGCGCGCCCATCGGCGTCATCGTGCGATCGAGCACTTCGAAGAGGGTGACGCCCTTGGCGCCGGCGCGGAGCGGCTCGACCAGCTCGAGGTTGCGACGCGTCATCTCGTCAATCCAGCAGAGATCGTCGGCACGGCGGACGGTGGGGCGTCGCAGGTGTGGCAAGCCGGCCGGCTGAAGGTCGGTCACATAGCGAAGCAGCGCACCGGCAGCCCCGATGGCGGCCGTGTCGCCCGGCCCCAGGCCCAGGCCATCGAGCGAGGCCAGCGCGAGTCGGCGAGAGAGCTCCTCCGTGGCGAGCTCGGGATCAAACTCCCACGGCTCGCGCGTCGTCCGCAGGATCTCATCGTGCGCGGGAAGGGGCTCGGCATCGCGTGCCACGACGAGTTCCGCCGGAGCGAGGCGGCCGATCGCTTCCGCGAGGCCGTCGGCGGGGACGGTTTCGAGAAGCAGCTCGCCAGTGGAGAGATCGAGTGCAGCGACACCCACACCCTGCGCGTGACGATGCACTGCGACCAGCCAGTTGTTGCGCGAGCCCGGTGTGTATTCCTCGTCGAGGAAGGCGCCTGGGGTGATTGTCTCGACGACGGCGCGCTTGACGATCCCCTTGGCAAACTTCGGGTCCTCGATCTGTTCGCAAATGGCAACGCGATGACCCGCGGCAATGAAGGTCCGCAGGTATCCTGCGGCTGCCTTGACCGGGACGCCCGCGAGCGGCACGCCGTCACCACGCGCCGTCAACGTGATGTTCAGCACGCGCGCCGCCGTGGTGGCGTCGTCGTAGAACATCTCGTAGAAGTCCCCCATCCGGAAGAAGAGGATCGCGTCCGGATGCTGGGCCTTGATGTCGCGGTATTGGACGAGGAGCGGGGTGTCGGCCATGATGACGGAAAGTAGTGGGGGGGCGGGAGTCATACGTCGTAGGTCGTAGGTCGTAGGGTTCCTCAGGCGAGATCTCACCACGCGGCAAAGATCTACCCTCACAGAACCTACGACCTACGACCTACGACATTCCTACTCCACCCTCACCACAAACGGCTGCCCACCCACCGCAGCCTTGAGCGCGGCCACCCTGGCGACCGCGTCCTCGCGGGTGTCGAACGGTCCGGCCTGCAGCTTTATCAGGCCATCGGGCCCCGGGACTCTATACGCGGTCAGGCCCGCGCGAGCGATCTGCTGTTCGACGCGGCGAATGGAGGCCGGGTCGCGAATGGCCGCGACCTGGACGCGCCAGGGGCCGACGGGGGCCGATCGCATGACGGGTGCGGGTTCGGGGGTGCGATCCGGGGTGGCGGTCGCGACCGCTGGGGGGGGGACGACGTCGCGGCTCGACGGTGCGACCCGGTCGGCGGCGGGCGTGGTTGCCGGGGCCATCGGGATGCCACAGCGCTGCATCGCGAACTCGAGCTGACTGCGGACCTCGACGTCGGCACCCACGCGTTCGATGCCGTGGCGGATCCAGTCACAGGCCTGTGCTTGATCGCGCCGCTCGAAGGCTGCGCGCGAACCCCAGAGTGCCGCGGCCGGCAGCATCGGCGAGTCCGGATAGTCATTCATCAGACGACGCACCCGCAACACGGCGGCTTCGGTGTCGCCGGTGCCGAAGTCGAGTTGCGTGAGACGCAGCAGGGCGCGATCCGCCCAGGGTGACGTCCCATGCTCCACCACGACGCGGGAGAAGAGGAGTCGTGCGTCATCACCACTCTTGGCCACGGTGGCTGCGGTGTAGAGCGCCTCGGCGAAGAGGGGGTCACCCGGGACGGTACGGCCGAGGAGATCATCGATGACGGTGCGCGCGGAATCACCGTGACCGTCCTGCGCGAGCCGAACGATGGCAAGCAGGGCGGGGGACGTTGGCAGGGTGGCGTCCTGCGCCGCACTGGGCACGGTGATGGCGCAGAGCAGAGCGAGGACAATGGCTGAACGCATCAGGCGGCCTTCCGGGAACGGGATACAGCGAGCGAGAGGACGAGGTCGGTCAGGATCGCCTCCTCACCCGAGATGGTCGTGGACTTGAGGGCGACGTCCGCGGCGAGGGTCGCACGCACGGCCCGATCGATTCTCGCGAGTGACCAGCGGCCGACCACGTCGCCGATCAGGCGGGCGAAGGGGTCATAGCTGCCCACCATCGGGCGGCACTCGAAGCACAGCGATTTGACGGCCTGTGCCAGCGCGGGCCCCTTGATGCGTTTCGCTTCCGCGGTGGCGCGGCCCCACTGGAGCGCGAGCAATGAGGAGCCAAGCAGCATGACCAGGCGCACGCCGGAGGTGCCGGTTTGCTCGAGCAATCGCGGGAGGAGACGAGCGGCGGTGGCGAGGTCGTCGCGCAGGATGGCATCACGCCAATCGTCGGCGGTCTCGCCGAAGCGAATGCCGACCAGCGCGCCGACGGTCTCGCGGTCGAGCGCTGCGCCACCCCCGAGGCCGGCGAGTTTGGCGCACTCCGCCGCCAGGAGCCCCAGGTCGCCGGTGGTGGCCCGCAGGAGATGCTCGCGGGCGTCCGCTTCAAGGGTGACGCCCGCAGCATCGAGCCGGGCATCGAGCCAGGCGTCGAGTGCGTCGCCCGTCGGGGCGGCACAGTCGACGGGGGTGCAGGCCTTGATGAGTTCGGTGTCGGGCGCGTCGTCGTTGCCCTGGACCAGGATGACCACCGTGGTCTCGCCAAGCTGCGTGAGTGTCTTGGCCGCCGCGAGCTTCGCTTTCGACTTCCGCTTCCATGCCTCGACATCGCGGACCACCACGACGCGTCGGTCTGCCATCATCGGCAACGAACTGCAGACCGCACCGAGCTGTTCGGGGTCGAGCGTCTGGGCAGAGAGGAGGTCGAGGTTGAAGTCGCGCAGCCCTGGATCGAGCAAGGCATCCAGCAAGGTCGCGACGGCCTCGTCCTTCAGGATCGTCTCGTCACCGTGGAGATAGTAGGCCGCAGACGGCGCTCCCTTGGAAAGGGCGCGGCGGAGCGAGTCGGCAGTGAGACGGGGCGGCATCGGGGAAAAGCTAACGCGGTCCCCGTGGCGAAGTGGCTAGCGGATCGGACGGGTCTTGAAGCGGGCGGACAGCGAGTGGTGCATTCCCTCGGAGGGTTCGATCTCCCCGTACTGGAGAGCCTCGACCCCGATCAGGAGGGCCCGGTGGTGGGTCCCGCATCGGCGACAACCCTCGACATGGACGCGCATGCGCGCTGCCAGGTCGGGGTCGTTGCCGTCGCGAAAGTCCGTGTAATAACGGGAGAATTCGGCGCAATTCATCGTCACAAGGGAGATATACCCCCAAACGGCGAAATCGGTAAGAGGGGTCAGTCGAGGTAGGGTGCGATCATCTCCGCGAACGAGGACCGAGCCCGATTCAGCCGCGACTTCACCGTCCCGAGATTGGTGTTGGTCACGTCAGCGATCTCCTCGTACGACTTCCCCTCGAGCTCCCGCAGCACGAAGACCGTCCGGTGGTGCTCCGTCAACTGCGCCACCGTCCGCTGCACCAGTTCCTGCAGGTGGCGGTTGTGGAACATGTCGTCCGGACGGGTCGAGGAATCCTCGAATTCCATCGGGCGGGCATCGCTGTCGTACTCCGAGCGGGACGACTCGTGGAAGACCAGCGGCGAGCGCGAGCGATTGCGCAGCTCGTTCTTCGCGAGGTTCGAGGCGATCGTGTAGATCCAGGTCGAGAACTTCCGCGTCTGGTCAAAGCGATGCAGGTGGCGGTGCACGCGCACGAACGCCTCCTGGACCAGATCCTCGGCCCGCTCACGGTCGCCGATCATGCGGTAGATGAAATTGAGCAAACGGGTCTGGTACCGGCGCACCAACTCCCCGAAGGCGAACTCATCGCCGGCGAGGTGAGCCGCCACCAGGCGGGAATTCTCCTCGTTGGCCGCGTCAGAGGCAGGCGTGGCGACGAGTTGGGGGCGCCCCTGAACCGTCGTGCGGGGCTGGGTGATCCGGTGTGCTGGCAGCGCGATCGCAGTCACGAAGTGATCCTCACTTTGCCCAAGCTAGATCGGCCCAACCTTGGACATCGCGTCGAGGAGCGCCTCGACGGGCCCTGGTGCGGGTCGTCATCCGTCGCGTCGGCCGGGCAGCGGCTCGAGCGCGATCCCGGGGAGAACGGTTCTCCACCGGGGTTGTGCTGGATGACGACTACAAGGTATGCGATTGCACACCTTTGTTCAAGGTTGGGCCTTGTAACATTGGACAAACATGATGGCCGAGGCGGTTTTGGTGTCGTTAATGGTTCCATTCTGAACCATTACAAGGGCCTCGGACCACCGGGTGGGGTGTACTTCGAGGACTTCGTTGGCCTCGTGGGCCGTGGCGCCAGGCGTGAGGTCGGCGGCCGCGTAGAGGTGGATCACCTCGTCGGTGAAACCGGGGGTGGTCCAGATTGCCGTGAGGTGGCGGAGCCGACCGCACCGGTATCCGGTCTCTTCCGCCAGCTCGCGGTGTGCGGTGGTCTCGGGGGTTTCGGTGCCGTCACGGCGACCGGCGGGGATTTCCCAGAGCCAGCCGCCCGTGGCGTGGCGGTACTGGCGGATCAGCAGAATGCGGGGATCATCGTCGGTGGGGTCGTCGAGGAACGGCAGCACGGCGGACGCGCCCGCGTGACGCAGCATCTCAAGCTCGCCCACGTGGCCGTTGGGGAACTCAACGGTGTCGATGTCGAGCGAGATCACTCGACCGGTGTGAATGCGCGTTGTGGAGAGGAGAGTCATGAGAGGGTCGTAAGTCGTAGGCCGTAAGTCGTAGGTCGGAACGTGAAAGGTAAGAGGTGAGACGTGTCCCCATGCGGGCAACCTCTCACCTCTCAGGACTTGCGACTTACGACTTACGACTACTTCTCGTAGCTCTGCACTTCGATCGGACCCAGTCCCAACTTCTCAATCCCCGCCCGAATCCTGGCCAGGTCACCCACCACCACCACCGTCATCTGTGAGGGATCGAGGCGCAGTCGGGCCATCCGTTGCACATCGGCCGCGGTGACGGCGTTGATGCGTGCGAGCTCGGTGGGCACGGTGGCCAGCGGGATGTGGAAGAGCAGGGCATTGCTCATGGCGCCAGCGATCTGGCCCGCGGTCTCGTAGTCGGAGAGCGAACCGAGGACCAGATAGTTGCGTGCGCGCGCCAGCTCGGCGTCGGTAACCCCCTGTGTGCGCATGGCGTTGATCTCGCGGAAGATGACCGCGAGCGACGAATCGGTGACGTCGGTGCGCACATCGCTAGAGATCATGAAGGGACCAGCCACTGGGGCGAACGAGAAGTTGGAGCCGGCGCCGTAGGTGTAGCCGAGCTGCTCGCGCAGTAGGTCGTTGAGGCGCGAGGAGAAGGAGCCGCCGAGGATGGTGTTCATCACGGTGACGGCGGGATAGTCGGGGTCGGTGCGCGACATCCCGGGGCCGCCGATCATGATGACGGACTGCGCGGCTTCCGGCTTGTCCACGAGAATCACGCGGGCTGGCCACTGGGACGGACCGGCCACGTCGCGGGCGAGTGGTGCCCCGACAATCGCGGCCGGCGCCTGCCATCCGTTGAAGTGCGTGGCGGCCCAGGACAGCCCTTCCTCGAGCGTCACATCCCCGGTGAGAATGAGCGTGGTGCGCCGCGGATCGGCCGCGGACTTCCACCAAGTGCGCACCGCGGCTGAGTCGAAGGCAGCGACCGACGCGGAATCGCCGGTGAGGCTCATGTGATACGGATGCGACTCCGGAAAGAGATTGCGGTAGAAGACCTTGCTCGCGACGGCCCGCGGCGAGTCCTTGGCCGAGATGAGGCCGGCGAGGCGCAGCGAACGTTCGCGCTCCACATCGGAGCGCGCGAACGTGGGCGAGAGCAGCACCTGCGCCATCAGCGTGAGGCCGCGATCAACCGAACGCTTCGGCACCGACATCGAGAGGGTGACGTTCTCCCACCCCGCGCTGGCGCGCAGCGTGGCGCCAATGAAGTCAATCTCTTCGGCGAGCTTGAGCGCCGACATGCCGCCAGCGCCCTCAGTCAGGAGACCGGCGGTGAAGGTGGCGAGGCCAGGCACGGTGCCGCGCAGCCGCGCGCCGCCGTTGATGATCAATCGCGCCTCGACCAGCGGCACTTCGGCGTTGCGCGCGACCTGAATCTGGAGGCCGTTGGGGAGCGAGGCGGTCTGGACCACCGGCACCGAGAGCTTGGGCGCGGGGCCGAGTGCGGGTGCGGTGGTGACCTGTGCGGTGAGCGGGGAGGCCATTACAGCCGCGGCCGTCAGGCCGCGGATCGCGCTGCGAACGAGGTCCTTCAACTTCGCCCCGCCGCCCTGCTGGGGCGGGGCTTCGCTCAGGATGACATCCTTCCGGAGAATGTGATTCACGGCGTCACCCCCCGCGGCTCGGCCGCAAGATCACGCTTGCCCATAGGGACCACGGAGACGATCGCCCGCGGCCCGGTGAGGTACTGCTTGACGACGCGTTGGACGTCGGCCGCCGTCACCGCACGCAACCGATCGAGATCGCGCTGGAAGGCATCGGGCACACCCACCTCGAAGAAATAGGCGTTGAGCTGGTCGGCCTTGCCGCCCACCGTCTGGGTGCTGCGCAGGAACGACGCCTCGAGCGCGTTCTTGGCTTGCTCCAGTTCACGCGCGGTGGGCGGCACCTCGGCGAGACGACGGAGCTCCTCGTCGATGGCGCGCTGCACAGGCGCGAGCGGCTGCCCCGGCTTGGAGCGCGCGATCACGGTGAAGTCGCCATCGTAGCGCTTGTGATCAGGATAGGCCTGCACCGCGGTCGCGCTCTGGGCGTCGTAGATCAGTCGCTTGGTGAGGCGCGCGTTCTTGGAGCCGGCGAGGATCATCCGAGCCACCTGCAGTGGGGCATCGTCCTTGTCCCACGACTTGACGGTGGCGAAGGTATAGTGCAACTGCGGCTGCTGGACCCGATCTTCGAGCACCAGCGCGGTGTCGCGCGTGAGCGCGGGCCGCGTCGGGTTGATGGCCGTGATCGCGGGGCCGCGCGGGATTGCGCCAAAGTAGTGCTGGACCAGCGTGCGCACCGAGTCGCGCGTGACGGCACCGGCCACCGTGATCACGGCGTTGTTGGGCGCGTACCAGGTGCGGAAGAAGTCTTTCACATCTTCGACGGATGCCGCCGAGAGGTCGGCCATCGAGCCGATCACAGGCCACGAGTAGGGATGTCCCTCAGGATAGAGCATCCGCGGTTGATGGTCCGCCACCAGGCCGTAGGGCTGGTTCTCGTAATTCTGGCGTCGCTCGTTCTTCACGATGTCGCGCTGCGCATCAACCTTGGCTGCATCCATCGTCGGTAGCAGCCATCCCATCCGATCGGCCTCGAGCCACAACATGAGCGGCAGCGCCGACACCGGCCCCGACTCGTAGTAGTTGGTGCGGTCCTCGCTGGTGGAGCCGTTGTTGTTGGCACCCGCCGCTTCGAGCATCCGGTCGAAGGCTGGATACGGCGCGTTCTCCGAGCCCATGAACATCAGGTGCTCGAAGAGGTGTGCGAAGCCGGTGCGGCCGCTCTTCTCGGAGCCCGAGCCGGTGTGGTACCAGACGTTGACCGTGACGATCGGTGCTGAGGCGTCCTCGTGCACGATCAGCCGCAGCCCGTTGGGCAGCGTGTCCACGGTGGCGGGGACCTTGAGGCCCTGGGCCGAGAGCGGCGTGGCGCTGAGCTGTAGCGCGAGGGCAAGGAAACGAGTGCGCAAGCGGAAACCTCCCTGAGCTTACAAAGTGAACTTCTCTCCGTGACTCGGAATCACCACGTCTTCGACGCCTTCCTCCAACAGCAGCTTCTTCATGGCCTGCAGCGCTTCCGGTTCGCCATGGACACAGAACGCCTTGCGAATCGGTCCACCGAGTCCGCGGACCCAGCGGCGGAGCTCGTCGTCGTCGCCGTGTGCGGAGTAGCCGCTGATGCTGACCACCTCGGCGGCAATCTCGCGCTCCTCGCCAAGGATGCGCACCGGTGAGACCCCTTCCTGTATCCGACGCCCGAGGGTGTGTTCCGCCTGGAAGCCGACGAAGAGAATGCCGTTCTCCGGTTGCCCCGCGTGATTCTTGAGGTGGTGCAGGATGCGTCCGGCCTCGCACATCCCGCTGGCCGCGATGATGATCGCGGGCCCGCGCAGATTGTTCAGCGCCTTCGATTCCTCCACACTGCGCACGAAGCGCACCAGGCGGTGGTCGAAGATGCGCGCGTCCTCGCGGATCATCTCCTCGGTGGTGTCGAAGATTTCCGGATGCATGCGGAAGACGGCGGTGGCCTCGAGCGCGAGTGGGGAGTCCACATAGATCGGCACCGGCGGGATGGCGCCCTGATCGAGCAGCTCGTGGAGCGCGTAGATCAGCTCCTGGGCGCGCCCGACGGCGAAGGACGGAATCAGCAGCTTCCCCCCGCGCTCCGCCACGCGGCGGACCGTCGCGGCCAGGTTGGCCGTTGCGTCGGTGGTGGTGTCGTGGCGGCGCCCGGCGTAGGTGCTCTCGATGATGAGGGCATCGACGACGCCCTTGGGGGGGGGAGTCGGATCGCGAATGATCGGCTGATGCCAGCGACCGATGTCGCCCGAGAAGACGACGCGAAAACCGTTGTCATCGGTGAGGTCGACCGACGCGCTCCCGAGAATGTGGCCGGCATCGTGGAACGTGGCGCGCAGGTCACCGCCGTTGACGCGAAACGCCTTGCGGTAGGGATGCGCGTGCATCAATTCCTGCACGCCGTGCGCGTCGGCCATCGTGTAGAGTGGCGCGGCTTCGTCCCCGACGCGTCCCTTCTTGAGCAGCCAGCGATAGTCGCTTTCCTGGATGCTGGCGGAATCGGGGAGCATGACCGCCGTGAGGTCGCGGGTGGCCGGCGTGGCGTGGATCGGGCCATCGAACTGACGCGCGACGAGCAACGGCAAACGCCCGGAGTGGTCGATGTGCGCGTGCGAGAGGACGACACCGGTCAGGTGGCGCGGGTCAAAGGGGAGGACGGCGTTGAGCTCTCGCGATGCATCCCGGCGTCCCTGAAAGAGCCCAGCATCCAGCAGGATGCGCTGGCCTCCCCATTCGAGGAGATGGCACGAGCCGGTGACCTGCCCGGCGGCACCCCAGAAGGTGACGGTTGGTGCTTTCATGGCAGCAGACTCCGGAGGAGGATGACGGGCAGCTTGACGCCCTCGGCCAGCAGATACGGCAACTCCGTGCCGAGGCGTGACGAAATCGGTGATGACGGCGTGGGCGAGGTCCAGGCCTTGAGGCCAAGTCGTCGCGCCTCGAGTCGGAGCCGGGCGAGGTGGAACGGATCACTCACCAGAATCACCCGTTGCAACCCTTCCCCGACCAGCCAGGCGGCGACGGCCTCCATCGATCCAGCGGTATTGCGGCCTTCGGGCTGCACGACCACTTCGCTGGGTGGCACGCCGGCATCGACGAGATAGCGTCGGCCCGCGGTGGCCTCGCTCATCCGGTCACCGGGGACGATGCCGCCGGTGACCACGATGCGTTCGGCCCATCCCTCGCCGTGGAGGGTGATGGCGTGATCGAGGCGGGCGGCGAAGACGGGGGACGGGCGCCCATCATACTGGGCAGCCCCGAGGACGACGATGGCGTCCGCGGCATAGCGTTGGTCGAGGCGGGACACGGCGACGACCGTCAGGAATGACAAGAGGTACCCCGCGGCAATGATCGCAATCCCCCACGCGATCCAGCGCCGAGCGGCGCGGCTCAGAAAGCGAACGATTCCCCCTCACGCGGGACGATCACGTCGCGGACGCCCTCCTCGCGGAGGGTCGTCACCATCACCGCGACGGCGAGGTCGTCGCCGTGCACGACGAAGGCGCGCTTGATCGGTCCCTCGAGGCTGCGGATCCAGGTGCGCCATTCCTCCGCGTCGGCGTGCCCGCTGTAGGCCGGCATCGGTGTGATCGTGGCACGCACCGGGACGATCTCGCCTTCGACGGTGACCTCGCCCGAGGCCGCGTGAAGTTGTTCGCTGACCGACCCTTCCTCCGGAAACGCGAGGAGGATGACCTCGTGACGTTCGTCCGGCAGGCAGCGGCGAAGGTGATGTGCTGCGCGTCCGCTGTCGCCCATCTCGCTCGGCGCGATGATGATCGCTGGGCCCTCGAGCTGGTCGAGCGCGGCACGATCCTCGTCGTTGCACGCAAACTCCAGCAGACACTGGTCGAAGGCGCCGCCGGTGCCGTCGTAGGCGCGTCCGGGGTGTGCGAGCGCTTCGGGGTGCAGGCGGAGGACCGTTCCGGGGTCCACCGGCGTCGGGGTATCGAGCCAGATCGGCATCGCCGGGATCTTCCCGCGACGGAAGAGCTTCTGCACGGTGCGAATGAACTCGTGCATCGGGCCCACACTCGCTGCGGGGACGATCAGGTGCCCCCCCCTCGCGAAGACCGCGCTGATGCGATCGGCAAGGTGCTGCTGTGCATCCGCGAACATCGGGTGGCGCGCGTGCGAGAACGGGCCACCGATGATCAGCGTGTCGACCGGACCCGGGAGTGGTGCGGCGTCGGGGAAGAGGGTGGAGCCTGGCCGTCCGACGCAGCCGGAATAGACCATCCGGTGGGAGCCGCCCTCACCGGTGCGCAGTTCGATCGACGCCGAGCCGAGAATATGGCCGGCATCGGCGAACTCGAAGACGAGGTTGCGACGCAAGTGCACCGGCTGCCCGTACGATTGGCTGGTCATCAGCCGATGGGTGCTGATCACGTCAGTCAGATCATAGAGTTGCTGATCCACCGGCGTGCAGATCGTCCCCTCGGCAAGCACGACCGCCGCGAGGTCGCGGGTGCCGGGTGTGGTATAGATCGGCTTGTTGTAGCCGTTGCGGACCAGTTGCGGCGTGCGGCCGGCGTACGCGAGCCCCGCCTGCGACAGGATCACCGCGTCGAGTCGCTTTGGGTCGAGCGGGAGCTCGCGGTTCTTGGCGTCGGTGAGCTCGACGTCGCCCTCGAACAGCCCGGCGTCCAGCAGCACGCGTGCACCAGCGGCCTCGAGGAGAATCATCGAGCCGGTGGTGGTCGCGGCGCCACCGTAGAAAGTCAGGGTGCGAGGTGCGCTCATCGGGTACCGAAAATCCTGTCGCCGGCGTCGCCCAATCCCGGAAGGATGTAGCCGTCGGCATTGAGGCAACGATCAAGGGCGGCCACCGTCACCGGAATGTCCGGATGGCGTGCGGTGAATGCCGCCACGCCCTCAGGTGCCGCTACCAGGGAGAGAAGCGCGATCTCCGTTGCACCGGCGCGCTTCAGTTCGTCTGCGGCTTCTGCCGCCGACCCGCCGGTCGCGAGCATCGGGTCCAGCAGGAAGAAACGATGATCGGCGACCGGCGTGGGGACCTTGAAGTAATACGAGACCGGCTCGAGCGTGTCGTGGTCGCGGTAGAGTCCGATGTGGCCAACGCGCGCATTGGGAATCAACTGGACGATCCCCTCGACCATACCGAGCCCGGCGCGCAGAATCGGGACCAGGGCGATCTTGCACGCGATCCGCTCGCCGCGCGTCGTCTCCAGTGGTGTGGCGACCTCGATGGTCTCGGTCGGGAGTTCGCGGGTCACCTCGTAGGTCATCAGCGCGGCGATCTCGCTGACCAACTGCTTGAAATCCCGTGTTGTGGTCGCGGCATCGCGCAGCAGCGCCATCTTGTGGCGAATCAGCGGATGATCGAGGACGACAACGCCGCCCGCTCGGACTTGGGCCATGGGTAATGATCTCGTCACAACCCCCGCTTGGCAATGCGCGGGTGCATATCGAAGTTCCGTCGTGTCCTCTTGTCAGGAGTTCGTCGCATGCGTTCCTTCGGCTTGACTCTCTTCCTCGGCGCCCTTCTCGTCGGATGTGCGACGGATTCTGGCAGTGCGCAGGCGGCGCTGACGCCGGCCCACGCGACCGCGATGACCGACAGCGCGCGGGCAACGCTCACCTCATGGCGCGAAGCGATCAACGCGCTCGATGCCGACCGGGTGGCGGCCCACTACCTGGCCGACTCGACCTTCCGCTGGTTGGAGGATGGCGTGGTCCGCTATCGCCATCCCCTGGAGGTTGCCAACGCCATCCGGGAGCTGGCCGGGACGATTCAACGCACCGAACTGCTGCTCGACGGGACGGTGCTCACGCCGCTCGCGCCAGGCGTCGTGGCGGTGACCACCGGATTTGCCCAGAAGGTGGAGGATCGCGAGGGCCGGGTCGGTGGCTTTGCCGGGGCGATCTCTGCGATTCTCGTGCACCGGGAGGACGGCTGGGTCTTCCAGTTGGGGCATACCTCGAGTGGGGCCGTCCCCTCCACTGGCGGACCGGATCCGCGCTAGATTTTCCCGATGCGACGCTTCCATATGCAGGCCGCTGGATTGGCCCTCATCCTCCCTCCCCTGCTCGGCGGTTGTGCCGTGGTGAATTCCGGCACCAATTCAGCCCTCGCACAGACCGTGGGGGCCTCCTGGGGGCCCTGTGGTGCCCCCCGTGATTCGGTCCAGGCGCTCCATGGCGCACCCGATCGGCGGGAGTACGGCGAGGACGAGGATCTCTCCGAGCAGACGAAGGTGCACACCCAGGAGTGGGGCTATCGTGTGCCCCCCGACTCAGCGCGGGTCGTCGCGTTCCGCTGGGGTGACGGCGTCCGTCGTTGCGAGGTCACCGAGCGACGGCTGACCTGGCGCGCCTGGGAGCGGGAGATCTGATGCTCTCCCCTTACCTTGGGTGATGTCGCCACGAGTCCGGCAGCTCTTCCTGACCGGATTGGGCCTCACCTTGGTTGGAGTGCTCGGGTTGGCTCTCACCGTGGGTCAGGGTCCCGATCCGTTGGTGCGTCCCGAGTGGTTCGTTCCCCTGTATGCGGCAGGTTCACTCCTGCTGGTGGGTACGGGCATCGCCTGGCTCGTCCAGTGGACCAGGCGCCCACCCCCCGAATGACACACACGTCCTTACCCTTTGCGATGGCAGGCACGACTGATGGCTGATCCCGAGAAGACCCCCACCCCCACGCCGCCCGATCCGCTCTCGAATCGGCTGTTCGAGGCACGCACGATCATCATCAGCGGCGAGATCTCGCAGAAGGTCGCCGAGCGGGTCATGGCACAGTTGCTGGCGATGAGCGCGGCGGACCCCAAGGCGCCGATCACGCTCTACATCAACTCGCAGGGGGGCCATGTCGAGGCGGGCGACACGATCCACGACATGATCCGCTTCGTGAGCCCCAAAGTACGGATTGTCGGCACGGGCTGGGTAGCGAGCGCCGGCGCATTGATCTACGTCTCGGTGCCGCGAGAGGATCGCCTCTGCCTTCCCAATACACGGTTCCTGCTGCACCAGCCGGCGGGTGGAATGGGAGGCACCGCGTCCGACATCGCGATCGAGGCGCGCGAGATCGTCAAGATGCGTGAGCGTCTCAACGAGATCTTCGCGCGCGAGACCGGCCAGCCGGTCTCCCGGATCGAGGATGACACCCACCGCAACTTCTGGCTCGGTGCCGAGGAAGCGGTCGAGTATGGTCTCGTCGGCCGGATCGTGGCACACCAGGCAGATGTGTAGCTCCATGTTGTCGCGTGCCTTCCCTTTCGCAGGAGTTCGATGATGCGCCTCGCCTTGCTGACACTGCTCGTGCTGCCGACGGCCGTCGCTGCCCAGACGGCGACCCCTGCCCCGGTGACGGACGCGGTGCTGATCCGGACGGCGGTCCATCCTCTGCCGGACGAACTGCGCGAGGATGCCACGGTGTTGCGCTGGACCGCACGCTGGGAAACGGCACCGCTGCGCCCCGGCTCGGGGGCGATGGTCTGCCTCGCCGACAATCCGTTCGTCGAGGGCTATCATGCGGCGTGCTACCATCGTGACCTCGAGCCGTACATGGCTCGCGGTCGGGCCCTCCGCGCGGCAGGCACGACCAACCGCACGGCCGTGGATTCGATCCGCTATGCGGAAGTGGCGGCGGGAGTGATCCCGATGCCCACGATGGCCGCGCTCTGGCAGGTCACCGGTGATGCCTCGTCGGTCGACTGGGCGACCGGCGAGATCGTCGGACCGGTGCGTCCACTGTACGTGATCTACATCCCCGGTGCGACTGCGATGTCTACCGGGCTCCCGCTGATGGGTGCGCAGGGTACGCCGTGGCTGATGTCCCCGGGCACCCCGTCCGCGCACATCATGTTCGTCCCCTCCATGTAAGGCAGAGGACATTGTCATGAACGAGTCGCGTGGCATGGTCGTCAAGGTGCTGGCCTTCACCGGCGGGGCGATGCTGCTGATCGGTCTCGCGCTTCTCGCCTCGTCGCGGCAACCGCTCATCGGCGCGATTCTCGCTGCCGTCGGGGCCACCGACCTGGTCGTGGCGTTCGGGATGTCGCGCCGCACCTGAGTACGGCCCCGCTGCCTTCAGTTCTCCAGCCGCTCGGAGTTTTCCATGGTCACCGCTGTCATCCTGCTCACCGTGCAGCGCGAACGCATCACCGCCGTGGCCGAGGCACTCGCCGAGATGCCCGAGGTCACCGAGGTCTATTCCGTCGCGGGCAAGTTCGACCTCGTGGCGTTGGTGCGCGTGCGCGTCAATGAGGACCTTGCGGATCTCGTCACCGATCGGATGGTGCGACTCGAGGGGATTCTCGACACGGAGACGCTGATCGCGTTCCGGGCGTATGCGCAACGTGACCTTGATGCCGGCTTTGCACTCGGGGCGGAGGGGTGAGTCGCCGGCAACGCACCTCAAGCGGGGCGCCGTGGGAAGCCATCGTCGGTTACTCACGGGCCGTGCGCGCCGGACAGATGATCTGCGTCTCGGGTTCGACCGCTGCGCAGGCGGACGGCACGGTGGCGCACGTCGGTGATGCGTACGGCCAGGCCAAGGCCACGCTCGAGGTGATCGTGCGGGCCCTGACCGAACTGGGTGCCCGCCCGGAGGACGTGATCCGGACGCGCATCTATGTCACCGACATCACGCAGTGGGGAGCCGTCGGTCGCGCACACGGCGAGTTGTTCGGCACGATCCGACCTGCGACCTCGATGGTGGAGGTGGCCAAGTTGATTCATCCCGACATGTTGGTCGAGATCGAAGCCGACGCCATGGTCTTCGAGACACGATGACCGGCTGGCTCACGCGGGCAGAATCGCCCGACGAGGTGATGCGTCGTGTGCACTCCGGGATGCAGTGCTTCGTGCACGGCGCTTCTGCCACGCCGACGCCACTGCTTGATGCGCTTGCCCGGCGCACCGACCTGGAGGACGTCACCCTCTGCCACCTCCACCTCAGTGGCCCACTCGCGGTGCTCGACCCCGTCCATGTCGGGCGCTTCCGGAGTGTCTCGCTGTTCACTGGCCCGGGATGTCGTGTCCCGATCGCAGAGGGTCGGGCGGACTACGTCCCCGTCTTTCTCAGTGACATTCCAGGGTTGTTCACGTCGCGCGCGATGCCGCTCGACGTGGCGATCGTGCAGCTCTCCCCTCCCGATGCGCACGGCTACTGCAGCCTTGGCACCTCGGTGGATGCCGCACGCGCGGCGGTGGATTCGGCGACCATCATCCTCGCCGAGATCAACCACCGGATGCCGCGCACCCATGGCAACGCGAGTGTGCCGATTCAGCGCGTGACCGCCTTCACGGTCACCGATCGTCCATTGCACGAGCATCCGATCGAACCCGAAACACCGGTGACGGCGCAGATCGGCGAACTGGTGGCGGGGCTGGTCGAGGATGGTGCCACCCTGCAGATGGGGATCGGCGCGATTCCGAACGCGGTGCTGGCCCGGTTGATGGACAAGCTGGAGCTGGGTGTGCACACGGAGATGTTTTCGGATCGATTGGTGGATCTCGTGCATGCGGGTGTGGTGACCAACAGCCGGAAGCCGATCATGCGCGGCCAGATCACGACCTCCTTCGTGACCGGCACGCGGCGGTTGTTCGAGTTCGTGCACGACAATCCGTTGGTGAGCTTCCATGGGTGCGATTGGACCAATGACACCCTGCTGATTCGCAAGATGCCGCGCATGACCGCGATCAATTCTGCCATTCAAGTGGACCTGACGGGACAGGTGTGTGCGGACTCGATGGGTTCGCGGGTCTACTCCGGGATCGGTGGGCAGATGGACTTCATCCGCGGCGCGGCGCGCTCGGAGGGGGGGAAGCCGATCATCGCGCTGCCGAGTACTGCGGCGGGAGGCACCGTCTCCCGGATCGTGCGTGAACTCTCCCCGGGTGCCGGGGTGGTGACGACCCGGGGCCATGTGCATTGGGTGGTGACGGAGTACGGCGCGGTGAACCTCCACGGCAAGTCGCTGCGTGAGCGAGCGGAACTGTTGCGCTCGATTGCGCATCCGGACGTCCGGGGCGATCTGTGACCGCGGAGCGGGCCTGGATCTACATCGCGATCGCGGGGCTACTGGAGGTGGGGTGGGCGATCGGCCTCAAATACAGCGAGGGGTTCAGCAAACCCGTGCCCAGTGTCCTGACGGTGGCGGGGATGGGGATGTCGATGTGGTTGCTCGCCCAGGCGCTACGCGTCCTCCCCGCCGGGACCGGCTATGCGGTGTGGACGGGGATCGGGGCCGTCGGTACGGCGATTCTGGGAATCGTCCTGCTGGGGGAGTCCCGGTCGGTGGTCCGCCTGGCGTGCATCGGACTGATCGTCGTGGGAATCTTCGGGCTGCGGGTCGCCGCAGAGTAGTCACAGCCCACTCTTCCCCCGGACGGGGGGGTGGGGTAAGTTAGGGGCTTGGGCCAGGTAGCTCAGTTGGTAGAGCACACGACTGAAAATCGTGGTGTCGTCGGTTCGATTCCGACCCTGGCCACTCTGACACAACAGAACCGGGGGACTCCGTGAAGGGGTCCCCCGGTTTTGCGTGCCTACATCTCGATCACGAACCGGTACTTCACGTCGCTCTTCATCATGCGATCGTAGGCGTCGTTGATCCCGTCCATGTTGATCTTCTCGATATCGGCCGTGATCCCGTGCTTCCCACAGAAGTCGAGCATCTCCTGCGTCTCCTTGATGCCGCCGATCAGCGAGCCGGCAATGGACTTCCGTCCGAAGATGATCGGAAAGATGGCCGGCGAGGGGTGCGGCTCGGAGGGTGCACCCACCAGGCAGATGACGCCATCGCGCTTGAGGCAGGCGATGAACGGATCGAGCGAGTGCGGCGCCGCGACGGTGTTGAGGATGAAGTCGAGCTGCCCGGCGTAGCGGGCGACGTCGTTCTCATTGGTGCTGATCACCACGTCATGGGCGCCGAGCTTCTTGGCGGCCTCGACCTTGCTGGGCGAGGTGGTGAAGACCACAACCTTGGCGCCCATCGCGGCCGCCAACTTGACCCCCATGTGGCCAAGGCCGCCAAGGCCAACCACGCCGACGGTCT
>JAABRY010000047.1 GCA_011390645.1 Gemmatimonadota bacterium | reverse complement strand
AGTTCATCGTCTGGGACGAGTTCGTGCGCTGCATCTGCATCGGGGGGAAGCACGTCGCGGTGATCAAGTACGACCCCGCGACGCGCACCTACTACGACGCGGACGACTTCCTCGAGCCTGCCATGCGGCGGAGGATCGTGCGCCAGGCGCGCCGCCTCTGCCGTGCGCTCGGGTACGGGATGAATTCCCTGGAATTCGCGATCAAGGACGGCGTCCCCTACGCGATCGACTTCATGAATCCCGCGCCGGACTTCGACATCAACTCGCTCGGCCCGAAGTGGTTCGAGTGGGCGGTCTCGACGATGGCAGATGTGACCATCGCCATGGCGCTCGAGGGGCGCGACGCTCCGAAGCCGCGGGCCTCGTCGCTGATCCGCGGCCGGGGAAAGCGCCACCGGTGAGCACCGAGGCGATTGCCGCATGGCATGACCTCCTCGACGACAGCCTCGCCGCCGAGACCGACGCGTGGCTCACCGCACGGCAACACGAGCGAGGCATCGGCTTCGGTGCGCGGCCGGTCTGCACGGTGCTGCGCCCGCGTTTCCTGAGCACCGCCGCGTACGACACGCTCCGGCACGCCTCGCGTGAGATCCTCGGGGCGTTGCGCACTGCGGGAGACGCTGCCCTCGCGGAACCCGCATTCCGCAAGGCGTTCCGGCTCGCCGACTGGGAAGAGACGCTGCTTGAGCGCCTGCCCCGCGGCGGCGTGCTGATGCCGGTGGCCCGCCTTGACGCGTTCGTGGATCCGGTCACCGGCGTGCCGCGCCTCACCGAGTGCAACGGCGAGACACCTGCAGGCACCGGGTATGGCGACGCACTGACCGACCTCTTCCTCGCGGCGCCCCCGATGCGGACGTTCACGCGTGACTGGGTCGTGCGCCCGCTGCCCGGACTCCCACACCTCGCCGGTGTCCTGCTCGACGCCTGGCACGCGCACGCGGGCGTGCGCACGACCCCGTCGGTCGCCATCGTGGACTGGGACGACGTCCCCACGCAGTCGGAGTTCCGGATCTGTCGCGACTACTTCGTGGCAATGGGGATTCCCTGCCGGATCACCACGCCGCAGGCACTGGTCTTCGAGGGGGGGGTACTCCGCGACGCCGATGGCACCCGCATCGACCTCGTCTACAAGCGCGTGCTCCTCCACGAACTCGTGATGCGCGAAGGACTCGACCACCCGCTCCTGCAGGCCGTGGCCGCCGGTGCCGCCTGCATGGTCAACTCGGTGCACGGCAAGCCGCTGCACAAGAAGGCCGCGCTCGCCGTCCTCTCCGACGAACGCCACGCGGCGCGCTTCACCGCCGACGAACGCGCGGCGATCGCGCGCCACGTGCCGTGGACGCGCGTGGTCGAGGAACGCGCCACCGAGGTCGATGGTGTGCGCGTGGATCTGCTGGAGTGGGCAGCGTCCCATCGCGACCGCCTGGTGCTCAAGCCGAACGATGACTACGGCGGCGCGGGGATCGTCCTCGGGTGGGAAGTGGACCAAGCCACGTGGGACGCCGCGCTGCAGCACGCGGTCACCGCGCCGTACATCGTCCAGGAGCGCATCGCCCTCCCGGAGGAACCATTCCCCGCAATGGCTGAGGGCCGCGTGGTCTTCGACCCGCGCATCGTTGACGTGGCGCCCTTCTGCTGGCAGGGCACTCATGCCGAAAGCTGCCTGTCGCGCATTTCGACGTCGACCCTCGTCAACGTCACCGCGGGCGGCGGATCCACCATTCCCACCTTTGTCGTGGAGCGTCGATGAAGCCCCCCTCGTTGACCATCGGAATTGAGGAAGAGTACCAGATCATCGACCCCGAGACGCGGGAGCTGCGCAGCTATATCACCGAGATCCTCCAGGAGGATTCGGTCATGCTCGGCGAGATCAAGCCGGAGCTGCACCAGTCGATGGTCGAGATCGGCACGTCGGTCTGTCATACGCCGGCCGAGACACGCGTCGAACTCGTGCGCCTGCGTCGCATGGTGATGGAGCTCGCCGCCCGGAAGGGACTCGTCATCGCTGCGGCCGGGACGCACCCGTTCTCCTCCTGGATCGATCAGGAGATCACGCCGCTGGAGCGCTACATCGGGGTGAAGGAGGACCTGCAGGAACTCGCGCAGTCGCTGCTGATCTTCGGCACGCATGTGCACATCGGTATCGAGGACCCGGAATTCCGCATCGATGCGATGAACGTCTGCCGCTATTTCCTCCCCCATGTGCTCGCGCTCAGCACGTCGTCGCCGTTCTGGATGGGACGCAACACCGGGCTGAAGAGCTACCGCAGCGTGATCTTCCGCTCGTTCCCGCGCACCGGGATTCCGCGCACCTTCAACGCCGCCGCCGAATACGACGAGTACGTCGACGTGATGGTGGCGACGAAGTCGATTCCCGACGCCAGCAAGCTCTGGTGGGATGTGCGGCCGCACCACAAGTTCCCGACGCTCGAATTCCGGGTCTGTGATGTCTGCACGCGCGTGGATGAAGCGGTCTGCATCGGGGCGATCTTCCAGGCAATCATCGCCAAGCTGTGGAAGCTGCGCCGCGACAACATCACCTTCCGGCAGTACGCACCCTCACTGATCGAGGAGAACAAGTGGCGCGCGACGCGCTATGGCCTCGAGGGACACCTGATCGATTTCGGGCGTGAGGAGCAGAAGCCGGCCCGCGAACTCCTCAGCGAGCTGGTGGCCTGGTTCCTCGACGACGTGCTCGACGAACTCGGCTCGCGGCGTGAGGTGGAGTATGCCCTGCGGATCCTGCAGGAGGGGACCAGCGCCGACCGCCAGCTTGCCGTCTGGCGCGAGACAGGTAGCTTGCACGCCGTCGTGGACCAGCTGGTGCGCGAGACCGCCGAGGGAGTGATCTGACCATGCCGCTGCAACGCCCCTTGATCGGGGTGACCACCCAGACCCTGCACGCGATCGAAGGGATCCCCGAGGGGCTTCCCGATTCGTGGGTCATGAACCAACGCTACGTCCACGCCGTCATGGCGGCCGGCGCACTGCCCGTCCTCGTCCCGCTCCTGGCCGAGGACCCCGCCACCCTGCGGTCGATCTACGACCGCCTCGATGGCGTGCTGGTGCCCGGCGGCATCGATGTAGACCCGGCCTACTACCGTGCTCCGCGGCATGAGCGCCTCGGCCGTCTCGATCCGGCGCGCGATACCACCGAGATGATTCTCGCGCGTTGGGCACTGCGCGACGGCAAGCCGTTCCTTGGCCTGTGCCGCGGGATGCAGATCCTCAACGTCGTGAAGGGCGGCTCGCTCTGGCAGGATCTCGAGGCCGAGCGCGACGGCTCGCTCAAGCACGACTACTTCCCCACCGCAGGCTGGGAGCGCGACCACCTCGCGCACCCCATCGACATCTCCGCCGGCACCCGACTGCGCGATGCGCTCCACACTGCCGCCGCGCCCGTCAACTCGATGCACCACCAGGGCGTGCGCGATCTCGGCTTCGGCCTCGTCGCCAGCGCCTGGTCGCCCGACGGCCTCATCGAGGCACTCGAGGCCGAGCAGGGATTCGCGGTCGGCGTCCAGTGGCACCCCGAGATGTTCACCCCAGGCGCGCCCTCGGTCGGCGAACTCTTCGGGATGTTCGTGGATGCGGCAGCACGGGGCGATCGGGAGAGTCGGCTGGCCTGACAGCGGTGAAAGGTGAAAGGGGGGCCCGACCCAAACGATGGTGTGCCGGGCGAGGCGATCGAGAACCCGCACCCCGTTTCACGTTTCACCTTTCACGTTTCACCTTGCCTCCCCGCTAGCCCTTCACTGCACCCTGAACAAATACGACATCTTCACGAACACCCCGTCATCGGTCCGGGTGAACTCGCGGCGTCCGAGCGCATCAGGTTCTTGATGTGAGGCGCCGTACCCGAGGTAGACCACGGTCCCGGGGTTCGGGAGATAGGTGAAGAGGAGGTCGGTGCGGAGCCGGCCATCGCGGCCGCCGAGGTCGCGCTCGTAGGCGCCGGTACTCGGGTTGCGGATGAGGATCGGCAGCTCGGTGCGCGAGTTGTCCCGCAGCGAATCCTGGATCGACAGCGCGTACTGCGAGATGATCCGGATCTGCATCGCGCGCGAGATCTGGTACTCGACCTGCGCGCGCGGGACGATCTGCAGCGAAACGCGCGAGCCGTCGTCCGGACGATTCACTTGCTGGTGATTGTACGACATCACCAGGCGCGCCTGCTCGCTCGGACGGAGCGTCATGCTTGCCGTGATCCACTGGATGTCGCCGCTCGCCCACTCGAAGAAGTTCTCGTCGCGTCCCCACAGGTAGAACAGGCTGAACTGCCCGAGCGAGAACGCCGGGGAGCCGACGGTGATCAGGTAATCGCGGTTCGGCAGGCGCGGCGTGCCGACGAACGGCAGCACCTCGCCGTCGGGGCCCTGCAGGGCGTAGTTGCGGTAGATCGATGGGTCGTAGCCGAACGTCTCCTCCAGCCACGATACGCCCGCGCGCCACCCGCCGCGCCACCGCGTGTTGACGTTGAAGTGCAGCTTCTCGTCCTGGATCCCGCGGCCTGCGACGAAGTCATCGTACTGCCAGGTGCCGTCGAGCACGATCTCGCCGGTGAGCGCCTCGAGCGCCTCTCCCTCGCGCAACCGTGTCAGCGAATGCGCGACATTCGCACGGGCGATCCCGGGGCGGGAGATGAAGCCGGTGCGTGTGCGGAAGTCCGGTGCGATGCCCGACACCGAGTAGCGTACCCGGAAGGTGCGCCCATTGAGCGCATAGCCCGCCGACCAGATCGGCGCGGTCGTCGCCTCACCGCCCACCACGTCGCGCGCGATCGCACCGTCGAAGGTGAAGGAATGAATCCCGCCGAGCACCAATCGGCCATCGAGGCCGATCACCCGGTTCCGGTCGGGGCCATCGGCCTGCTCGGTCCACACAGCCCCCAGACGGGAGCCGGGGCCGAGGTCACGGGTGAGACGCATCACGCCGAAGAGCGGGTTGTCACCATGCCGTGAAGCCACGCGGTCGTCCACGGCCGCAAGCACGCCCAACTGTGTGCCCATGGCGCGGCCGGCAAGCTTGGTGGCCACCACCGGTTGCACGATACGCCGGGTGTAGATCAGGCGATTCGGCGCGTCGAATTGCTCGAGGCCGTCAAGAAAGAAGGGCCGTCGTTCGGCGAAGAATAGCGCCTGCCGCGGGTCGAAGGCGAACTGTCCCGCGTCGCTCTCCACCTGCGAGAAGTCCGGGTTCGCCGTCGCGTTCATCGTGAGATTGGGGGTGATGCCCCAGCGAGCGGTGCCCCCGATCTCCGGCGCACCGCCGTCGTAGTTCCAGCGACCCGTCGCACCAGTCCCCCCCCCACGTACGACCGAGGTCAGCGTGGGGATCAGGTCCACGACGGTCCCGCGGCGGAGCGCCTCCAGCCCGGTGAGTTGCCCACTCTGCGACAGGAACGACGAGGCCGCGCGGGCGACCGGGGTCCAGGTCTGCTCCTGTCCGCTCCGCTGCACGACGCGCAGGATGTTGATCCCCCAGGATTGTGACTCGCCGGTCTGGAAGCGGATGCTCTTGAACGGGATCCGGATCTCCACCTCGTAGCCACCCGGCACGAGGCGCCCCTTCGACTCCCAGACGAAGTCCTGCGACAGGTCGGGCGACTCGCGCGTGGACACGGCGCAATTGAAGCCGCCGCACGACGTCCGACCGCTTTCGTTGAGCGCCCCGTCCGATTGCACCCCCAGCGGGTTGACCGCGAGGAAGGTCGCCTGGCGGCCGTCGTTGAAGGTGGACAGGAAGAACTGGACCTGGTCGTCATTGCCGATCCGGTCTCGTTCCGCCAGCGTGGCACGCACCGCCCCGGCGGCGTCCCATGCCCGCACCCCCAGGTGCAACGCGGTCGGGGAGTACCAGACCAGCACCTCGGTCGAATCGGTCGCCGCCACCCGGTCCACCGGGCTGTATTGCGAGAAGCCGGTCAGGATCGCCGCCCGGCGCCAGGCTGGCTCGTCGAGCATCCCATCGACCGTCACCTCACTCTCGATGCGTGGAGGACGCACCGTGAGGTCACCGAGTCGGCCATGGTAGACCGTCGAGTCGGGACCACCAGCGAGGAGGGCGGCGGCGAGTACAAGCATCATCGAATGATCCGGGATCGGAGTGCGGCGAACGGCGATCGGCGAGCAGCGAACGGTGGGGGTGTTCCGGACTACGGGCGCTCCCAGCCATTAGATTCAAGGATAAGTCATAGAGTACCCTTCAAACCCCGCGGTTCGCCGTTCGCTGTTCGCGGATCGCCGCTCTGGGAAGTCAGATGCCTCTCCTCCTCGCCCTCCTCCTCAGCTTCGCCGCCCCCCTCTCGGCCCAAGGGCCTGCCCTGGTCCGCGACGCCGACCTGGAGCGTCGTCTGCAGGCTCTCGCGGCCGAGGTGGAGGGTGACGTCGGGATCTATGTGCGGCACCTCGGGACCGGGCGCGGGGCGATGCTGCGCGCCGACGAGCTCTTCCCGACCGCCTCGATGATCAAGGTCCCGATCCTCCTCAAGACCTTTGACCTCATGGAACAGGGGGCGTTCGCCTTCGACACCTCCCTCGTCTGGGCCGACTCGCTGCGCTATGGCGGGGAGGACGACCTCTTCGACAAGCTGCAGGCCGGGGCGAAGGTGCCGCTCAACCAGGTGACCATGGCGATGATCACCAGCAGCGACAACGCCGCCTCGCTCTGGCTGCAGGCGCTGGTCGGGGGGGGGGAGGCGATCAACACCTGGCTTGCGGCCAACGGCTTCGACTCCACGCGCGTCAACTCGCGCACCCCCGGCCGCCGCGAGATCTGGCAGAAGTACGGCTGGGGTCAGACGACGCCCCGCGAGATCGCCGAGATGGTGGTCGGTCTCCGCGAAGGCCGCCTGATCAGTCGTGCGGCAAGCGAGGCGATGTACCGCCATCTCACCCGCATCCACTGGAATGCCGAAGCGCTCTCGCAGCTGCCACCGTGGGTGCAGGCCGCCTCCAAGCAGGGTGCCGTCAATCGGTCACGCTCCGAGGTGGTGCTCGTCAATGCCCCCACGGGAGACTACGTCTTCGCCGTGATCACCAAGAACCAGACCGACCAGTCCTGGACGCCGGCCAACCAGGGGTATGTGCTGCTGCGCAAGGTGTCCGCATTGCTCTGGCGCGAGTTTGCGCCCGAGCATCCCTACACTCCCCCCCCCAACGCCGAGCGCTACGTGCCGTGACCGCGCGCCCCGAGGAGCCCCGCGACGAGATCGAGCGCCAGCTTCGCGAGAGCGAGGAGCGCTTTCGCCTGGCATGGGACTCCTCCGTCGTCGGCCTCGCGATCCTCGCGCCCGATGGTCGGACCCTGCAGGTCAATCCCGCCGCCGCGGACATCCTGGGCTACGACCAGCCGAGGCTCCTGACCATCCCGTGGACCGACCTGATCGATCCGACGGAGGTGGACGATTCAAGTGCCAACTTTGCGCGCGTCATGCGTGGGGAGGTGGGCTCGACGCGGGCCGTGCGCAGATATCAGCGCAGTGACGGCACCATCGTCCACTTGGCGATGACTGCCAGTCCGATGCGGGACACCGCTGGGACCATCACCGGATTGTTCGTGCAAGCCGAGAACATCACGGAGCAGCATCGCCTCGAGCTCGTGCGCCAGGAGACGGAGGAGCGCCTCGAACTCGTCCTCGATGCGACCCGGGACGGGATCTGGGACTGGAACCTCGCCATGGGGCGGGCCTACTTCGGACCGCAGTGGTTCGGCATGCTGGGCTACCCGGCGGAAGGCCGCTGGGGAGACGAATCGCTCTTCCGGGAGCTGATGCATCCCGACGATGCGTCCCACGTTTGGGCTGCCAACGAACGTCAGATCAACGACCCGGACGCAGGCGCCTACGACGAGCGATTCCGGATGCGGCGCGCCGACGGGAGCTGGGCCTGGATCCGCTCGCGCGGGCGCGTTATCCAGCGCGATGCCATCGGCCGGGCCCTCCGGATGGTCGGGACCCACACTGACGTGACGGCAGAGGTCGAGGCGGCCGAGGCCCGCCGGCGCAGCGAGGAGCGATACGCCCTCGTGATCGCCGCCCTGGAAGATGGGGTGTGGGACCACGATCTCGTGCACAGTACCGGGCTCGTCTCTCCGCGGTACCTGACGATGCTCGGCTATCCCGCGCGCGCCGAGATCACCTATGACGAATTCCTGGCGCTCATCCACCCCGACGACCGGGACGAGGTGCTCGCCACCCACACCCGGCAATCGGACGACCCCGCGGCCGCAGCGTACGACATGGAATTCCGCATGCAACGGGTCGACGGCACATGGGCCCGCATCCGCTGTCGCGGTCGCGTCGTGGAGCGCAACGCCGAAGGGCGCGCCATGCGGGCGATTGGTACGCACACCGACGTGACGGAACGACGGATGATGGAGGAACAGTTTCGGCACACGCAGAAGATGGAGGCGATTGGCAAGCTCGCTGGCGGTGTCGCCCACGACTTCAACAATCTCCTCACCACCGTCTCGGCCACGACGGAGGTGTTGCGCGAGGAGCTCGCTCCCGACGATCCACACCGTGCGGACCTCGACCAGATCGCCCGCGCCGCCGACCGCGCCAAGGCCCTCACCGGCCAACTCCTCGCTTTCTCCAGGCTCGAGGTCGAACGCCGACAGCAGCTTTCCCTGGATCGAGCCGTGCGTCAGGTCGAACCGCTCCTCCGACGCCTGCTCGCACCCGGGCAGGAACTGATCGTGGCGCTCGATGCCAACGATATCGTGGTGTCACTGGACCCCGCGCAGCTTGAACTCGCGCTCCTCAATCTCGTCGCGAATGCGCGTGATGCCATGCCAGACGGCGGGACGGTCACCATCCGGACGGCAGTGGCGAACCCGCACGAGCTGAAGCTGACCGTCACGGACACGGGCATCGGCATGGACTCGAGGATCGCCGAGCGCGCCTTCGAGCCGTTCTTCACGACCAAGCCACAAGGCAAGGGCACGGGATTGGGCCTCGCCACGGTGTACGGCTTCGCGGAGCGATTGGGGGGGAGAGTCGACCTGCAGACGGTCCCCGGTCAGGGAACGACCGTGGCGCTGGCCATCCCGACGGCGCAGGGTGCGGACCCTGCGGTCACCTCGATCACTCCACCGCAATCCGTACCCACGCGTTCCGGGCGACGCGTGCTGGTGGTCGACGACGAGGAGGGAGTGCGTCGCAGCACGCGTCGTTTGCTGGAGAAGCGCGGCTACACCGTGCTTGAGGCCGAGAGCGCTGCCCACGCCCTCACCCTCCTCGACAGCGCCGTCGTGGACGTCATGCTCACCGATCATGCCATGCCGGGGGGCACCGGCCGCGAGCTGGTGCGTCAAGTGATGGAACGGCACCCGGCGGTCCGCGTGGTACTGATGTCCGGCTTCGCGGGCGAGGGCGAGGTCCGTGATGACATTCGCGGGAAGGCGGTGCCTTTCCTGGCCAAGCCGTTCACCCTCGAGGAGCTCGTCACCATCATCGACGCACCCGCCTAGCACAGCTCGGGGCTATCAACTCCTTCCGGCATGCACCCTGCCTTGTACTGGTGCATGAAGATGGCTCACGCAGCGACCGACCCGATTTGCGCCTTTCTTGTTGAGGAATCGCGCGGAGGTGTCGTCATTCTCGACACCGAGGGGCGGATCGAGGAAGCAAATGCCGCATTTGCCAGCCTCCTGGGCGTCCCCGCCGCCGTGTTGCTCGACACGCCACTGACCGACCGACTCCCCGGCGTGGTGGGTCCGACCCCACCCACCGGTCGGCACCTCCTGCTCGATGCCCATGGGACCAGCCATCCCGTGGATCTCCGGGTGGGCCAACTCCCTGAGGGAGGCTGGATCGTGTCGGTACACGATCTCACCGCTGCCGAGGAGCTGCGGGAAAATGACCTCCGGTTCCGCGAGACGATGCAGGCCGCACACATCGCCATCTGGGAGATGGACCAGGCCACGCAGTCGCTCGTCGTCTCGGAGACCCATCGCGAACTCTTCGGTCTGGCCCCCGCTGCCCGCCTGCCGACCACCGTGGCCGAACTCCGCGCCACCGTGCACCCCGATGATCGCGAGGAGATGGTCCTCCGGCGCGCCATGCTGTCCGAAACCCCCGGCACCGATCCGGTACCGTTTGAGGCGGAGTACCGCATCATCACCCACACCGGCGACGTCCGCTGGATGCGGACCCGCGGCAAGTTGATGCGACGCTCGCCGGACGACCTGGGGACGATTCGCGCCGTCACCCGCGAGGTGACCAGAGAACTCGAGATGCGCTTCGCGTTGACGGAGAGCGAAGAGCGCTTCCGCTCCGCGTTCGAGGCGTCGGCGGTCGGGATGGCGATTCTTTCCTCGACGGGCAAGACGTTGCGCGTCAATGCCGCGCTGGCCCGCATGGTAGGCCGCGACATTCCGACATTGTCCGCCATGCAATGGTCCGAGCTGATTCATCCCGACGACCAGGCAGAGGTGGGCGAGCGGATCCGCCGTATCGTGACGGGGGATCTCACCGACGCACGGGCCGAACGTCGCCTCCTCCACCGGGACGGAGCGATCGTTGAGGTACGGATCACCAGCTCTGCGGTGCGCGATGCGGTCGGTGCAGTGACAGGGGTCTTCGTGCAAATCGAGGACATCACTGAGAGCAAGGCGCTGGCACGGGCGCGCCGCCAGAGCGAGGAGCGCTTCGCCCTCGTGATCGAGGCCCTCGAAGATGGCGTGTGGGACCACGACCTGATCGCCGGGGTGGGCTACACCTCGCCGCGCTACTTCACGATGCTCGGTTACCCGCCGCGCACACAGGCGACGTATGAGGACTTCCTCGAGTTAGTCCACCCTGACGACCTCGAGGCGATTACGCGCGCCAACGAGCGGCAGATCATGGACCCGGAGGCCGAGCCGTACGACCTCGAGATCCGGCTCCTCCGGGCCGATGGGACCTGGGCGCGCATCCGCTCGCGCGGACGGGTCGTGGAGCGCGACGCGGACGGTCACGCCGTGCGCGCGATTGGGGCGCACTCCGATGTCACCGCACAGCGGCAGCTCGAGGAACAGTTCCGGCAGGCCCAGAAGATGGAGGCGATCGGCAAGCTGGCCGGCGGTATCGCCCACGACTTCAACAACTTGCTGACCGCGGTCTCCGCGACCACCGAAATCGTCCTGCAGGACCTGCCGGCCGACCATGGCAGTCGCCCGGACATCGAGGAGATCCGCCGTGCCGCCGACCGCGCGACCACGCTGACGCGTCAGCTCCTTGCCTTCTCGCGCATGGAGGTCGAGCAGCGCACCGTGGTGGAGGTGGACGACGCGGTCACGCGCGTGGCCCCGCTGCTCAACCGGATGCTGAGCCCGGGGCAGGAGCTCGTGCTGGCCATGCGTGCCCCGGGGGTGCATGCGCTGCTGGATGCGGCGCAGTTCGAACTCGCCTTGCTGAACCTCGTGGCCAACGCGCGCGATGCGATGCCTGATGGCGGCACCATCACGGTGCTCACCACCACGGACACGCATGTCCCACACCAGAGGGTCCAGATCGCGGTGCGCGACACCGGGACCGGCATGACCGAAGCCGTTCGGGCGCGAGTGTTCGAACCGTTCTTCACCACCAAGCCACAGGGCGCGGGTACCGGCCTGGGTCTGCCCACGGTCTACGGGTTCGTGCAGCGCATGGGCGGCAAGATCGAGTTGGACAGCGCCCCCGGCGCAGGCAGCTGCTTCACGCTGATCCTGCCGACCTCGGCCGAACGCCCGGAGGCGCCGGCTGCGACGGCAACCGCCGCGGTCCTCGCTACCGGTGGCGCGTCCGGCGTGCTGATCGTGGACGACGAGGATGCCGTTCGCTCTGTGGCCCGACGGCTTTTGGAGCGGGGCGGCTACCGGGTGTGGGAGGCCAGCAGCGCTGCCGAAGCATTGCGACAGTTGGAGGGGCACTCGACCGAGATTGCGGTGGTACTCAGCGACCACGCCATGCCGGGGGGCACCGGTCGCGACCTGCTCGCGAGGATCGCCGCACACTACCCGGCCATCCGCACCGTGCTCATGTCGGGCTTTGCTGGCGAGGGCGGTCTGCGCGACGCGGTCGAAGGGCGGGAAGTGTCCTTCATCCAGAAGCCGTTCACCGTGGATGAGCTGCTGCGCGGAGTCGCGGGCTAAGACCCGTCAGCGTCGTCGCGGCGCGCCGCGGACGGCCGTGGCCGTGAGCGGATCCTCCGGCCAGTGATGCTTGGGATACCGCCCGCGTAGATCCTTCCGCACCTCGAAGTACCCTGCCCGCCAGAAGCTCGCGAGATCACGCGTCACCTGCACCGGTCGATGTCCTGGCGACAGGAGCTGCAACACCACGGGTACCTTTCCACCGAGAACACGCGGCGTCTCCGCCATGCCGAACACCTCCTGCAATCGCACGGCCAGCACGGGTGACTCCGCATCGGAGTAATCAACGACCAGCCGCGAGCCGGTCGGCACCTCGAGCCGCTCCGGCGCGAGCAGGTCGAGCGCCGCGCGTTGCTCCCAGCTGAGCCGCGCCAGCAGCGCAGCGCTCAAGTCCACGCGCGACAGTGCATCCCATCGATCCACTCCGTCCAGGAATGGTCCGAGCCAGTCGTCCAGGCGCGCTGCGAGCGCATCGTCGCTCACATCCGGCCAGGTGCTGTCGTGCGCATGCACGAACGCCAATCGATGCCGCAGCCTCGCAGCCCCGTCCGCCCATGGCAGCGCCGCCACCCCTGCGCTGCGCACTGCGCCGAGCATCGCCGCACGCAACGCCTCGGGAGCAGGCCGCGCGAGTGCGCGCTCGTCCACGATGATCGCCCCAAGGCGCGTGACCCGACGCGCGACGACCCGCCGCGTGGTCTCGTCCCACAGCGTCTCATCGTCCGTCGTCGCCGCGTCGGCCAGAAGTGCCGCCACGGCCTGCGCCGGTAGCGGTGCCGCGAGCTGAATGCGTCCATCGCGCCCGGCATCGTCCACCGCGACCACCACGAGCCACTCGTCTCGCGCGAGCGCATCATCTGAAGGGAGCGACGCCCCGCGACCATTGCGCAACAGGTAGCGGCCACTCTCACCCCGACGCCGCGCGACGCGATCCGGATACGCCAGCGCCAGCAACATCCCGGCGTCTGCTGCTGCGTTCGGATCAGCGCGCGGGCCGCCCAGCGATCGCCGCCATCGCTCGGCAGCGTCGCGCACGCGCGCGACCGCCCCGTGGTCCACTGCCGCCGAGCCCAGCATGGCAGGGTCAAGATGTCGCTCGAGGACATCGACGCGCAGGCGCAGGTCAGTGGGGGGGGGAGCACCATCGCCCCGCACCAGATCGCGCTCTTCCAGCAGGGCCGCCAGCACCGCGGCGCGCGCCTGAGAGGCCGGGCCGAGCGTGGCCGCCGTGACCAACAGGTGCGCCAGGCGAGGGTGCGCGCCAAGTGCCGCCATCGCCTGACCATGCGCCGTGACCGCCCCGATCGAGTCGAGTGCGCCGAGCATGGTGAGGAGCTTGCGCCCTTCAGCAAAGGCTCCGCTGGGCGGTGGATCCAGCCACGGCAGGTCGGCCGGGTCCGCGAAGCCTGCCACCGCGAGATCAAGCGCCAACGCCGTGAGATCTGCGGACACGATCTCCGGCCGGGCCGATGGCACCAGCCCGGCATCCTCTCCCGCACTCCAGCATCGCACGCATACACCGGGTGCGGTTCGCCCAGCGCGACCCCGGCGCTGATCCGCCGAGGCCCGTGTGATCCGTCGCGTCTCGAGCCGCGTCATCCCGGTGCGCGGCGAGAAACGCGGGACCCGCTCGAGTCCCCCATCCACCACCACCCGAACGCCCTCGATGGTGAGCGAGGTCTCGGCCACGTTCGTCGCCAACACCACCTTCCGACGACCGGGGAGGGGAGGCGCGATCGCCGCATCCTGCGCGGCGGCCGACAGCGCACCGAAGAGCGGGCGCACATCCACGTCCGTCGGCAGCGCCCCCGATTGCAGCGACGCTTCCACGCGCCGGATCTCCGCGGCACCAGGGAGGAAGACCAGCACCGAGCCGTCGGTGGTCGCCAGCACCTCGCGAATCACCCCGGGGAGATGCGCCTCCAGCCGTTGTCCGGTTCTGGGGGGGGCAAAGGTGGTGGTCACCGCAAAGGTGCGCCCCTCGCTGCGCAGCACTGGTGCGTCGCCGAGCAGGCGCGAGACCGCCTCACCGTCGAGCGTGGCCGACATCACCAGAACGCCGAGGTCGTCGCGCAGCACGCGACTCCCACCGAGCACCAGCGCGAGCCCGGTGTCGGCGACCAGCGATCGCTCATGGAATTCATCGAAGATCACCACACCCACCCCGTCGAGGGTGAGATCGTCCTGCAGCATCCGGGTAAGAATGCCTTCGGTCACCACCTCGATGCGGGTGGTGCGCCCCACCCGCGACTCGCCGCGAATGCGATAGCCGACGCGTGCACCAATCGGTTCACCGAGAAGATGGGCCATGCGTGCCGCCGCCGCGCGTGCCGCGAGGCGACGTGGCTCGAGGAGCAGGATACGCTGTGTGCCAAGCCACGGCGCATCGAGCAGGGCGAGCGGTACGCCCGTGGTCTTCCCCGCCCCGGGTGGTGCCTCGAGCACGGCGCGTCGCTCGCGCGCGAGTACGTCACGCATTTCGGGGAGGAGACCATCAATGGGCAACGACATCCACGAAACGTACCCTGTCCCATCCCACTAGAATACCATATGCTCAACACTCTCATACTCGCGTCATGCCGCCGACTCCTGCTTGCCCTCACGCTGGTCGTGGTGGCCGTGCCAACCGCGGTCGCAGCGCAGGAAGCCCCGCGTTTGCGGCTCTTTCTCGATTGTGCCACCCGTTGCGACGGCCAGTTTCTGCGCACCGAACTCACCGATGTGGACTGGGTCACCGACCGCACCGTCTCCGATGTCCACCTGATCGCCACCGGCCTCGGCACCGGCGCAGGGGGCCGGGAGGTCACCCTCACCTTCATCGGCCGGGCCGCACTTGCCGGGATGACCGATACCGTGCTCTTCCGTACCCCACCGGATGCGACCGACGACATCTACCGCCGCGAGTTCCTCCGCGTCCTCGAGCTCGGCCTGGTCCGATACTCGCTCGCCATGGACGCCGCACAGGCGCTGCGCGTGATGCGCACGCCCATTGATGTCTCGCGCCCGGTCGTGGCGTTGACCGATCCCTGGAACTTCTGGGTCTTCAATGTGCGGTTGAATGGCGAACTCGACGCGGAGTCGCGCACGACCGGTTACGAGTTGGGTGGCGAGCTCAATGCCTCGCGCACCACCGAAGACTGGAAGATCCGCCTCGAGGTGGGTGGTGACATGGACCGCACCGAGTTCACGCTCGATGACGGCGAAAAATTCACGGCCAATCGCGATGGCTGGCGCGCCGAGGCGCTCGTGGCGCGTTCCATCAACTGGAAGTGGTCGACCGGCTTCGTCGCCGAGGCACGCAGCTATCGCCCCGACAACCTCGAGCTGCGCTATCGCTTCGCACCGGCACTGGAGTTCGATTTCTTCCCGTATGCCGAGGCCACCCGGCGGCGCCTCATCCTGCTGGCAACGCTCGGTGTCAATCACTTCGAGTATGTGGAAGAGACCGTCTTCGACCGGACGGAAGAGACCCGCCTTGATGGCAAGTTGGACATCGCCTTCGAATCACAGCAGCCCTGGGGCAGTGCCTACGTCAACGGCAGCGCCTCGGCCTTCCTGAGCAGTCTGGAGCAAAATCGCTTCTCGGGCAGCGCCGGCCTGGAAATCCGGCTCGCACGCGGACTGGAATTCGAGGTACGCGGCTCGTACACGCGGGTGCGAGATCAGATCACCTTGCCCAAGGGCGATGCCAGCGACGAGCAGGTGTTCCTGCGCCTGCGCCAGCTCGCCACCGGCTATCGCGCCTCGGTGGACATCGGCCTCAGCTACACGTTCGGCTCATTCCTGAACACGATCGTGAATCCACGGTTCAATAACGTGGACTGAATGGTGATGAGCGGTGAAAGGTGAAAGGTGGAACGGGTTGCAGTGGACCCCCGTTTCACCTTTCACGTTTCACCTCCGTGGTCTCACCCTCACACCTGCGCCACGTACAACCCCCGCCCCTGCGGCCCGTAGGCCTCAAGCATCACGTCGCCGAAGCCGGCAGCGCGGAGTGCCTCACGATACTCCTCATCGGTGAACAGCGTCATTTCCCGCTGTGCCTCGACGTGGCGCACACCGGTCTCGTCGCCGATCAAGTAGTGAATGTCGAGCACCGACTTGTTGCCGATCACGCGGGTGTAGTTCATCCGGGTCACTTCAAGTCCGGTGCGACGCGCGGCGTCGGCTCGAAGGAAGCGATCCGTGACGGTTTGCGGATTGAGCCACGGCTCCAGGAGGAGCACGCCCCCTGGTGCCAGGTGTTCACGCATCCGCTCGAGCGCCTTGGTGAGGTCCGCGGTGTCCGGCATGTAGCCGATCACGCCGAAGAGGCAGAGCACCGCTTCATAGCGGGTGTCGAGATTGAAGGTGCGCATGTCGGCGTGATGCAGCGGCATGCCGCGCACCCGCTTCTCCGCCAAGGCCAACATCGCGGCGTCGAAGTCGAGGCCCTCCGGCTCGTACTTCCCATGCATCTGGCGGAGCACCGCGAGCCGAAGCCCGGGTCCGCAGCCGATCTCCAGGACGCGACGCGCCGGCTTTCGCTTGGCTGGCCCCGCGGGCCCGATCCGGCGGTCAAGCACCACATCCACCAACCCCATCTCGTGCTGGTAGGATTTGCCGGTGTAGAGGGCTTCGTAGGCGTCCTGGACGCTGGTGAGCATGCGAACGTGTCTCCTGGGAGTGGGTACAGAACCGAGCCGGACCAAAGATAGGCACCCCCGCACGCACAACGCCCCAGCGACCACAAAGGGTCGCCGGGGCGTCGGGTCCTGCAGGAGGCAACCGCTTAGAAGCGGAAACCGCCGGTCAGGTAGAGCTGCTCACCGCCGCCGAGCGCGAAGCGCGCCTGGACGAACGGAGCCGCCTTGCCGCCACCCAGCTTGTAGCCGCCGAGCACGTTCAGGCCGACTTCACTGCCGCCGCAATCGACGCCGAGGACACCGCAGAAGCCGGCGTCGTAATCGAAGTTGGCGTAGTTGACACCCGCGCCGAGGTAGACGTTCTGCACCGACTTGAGGTCGTACAGCAGGTTGCCGTTGATCTCCCACACCGAGAGCGGGTCATCGGTGAGGAAGTAGTCGAACGTGGTCTCGAGACGAATGCCGTGATTCTCGGTCAGCGAGCCGATCGCGAAGTTGATACCGCCACCGACACCGAGCGCCTCATAGTCCAGACCATACGACGCCTGGGCCACAAAGCCGATCTGGGCGTTGGCAGTGTTCGGGGTCGCGATCGCGAGGACACCAGCGAGGGCGGCACTGCCAACGAGCGTACGAAGAAGCTTGACCTGCATGATACGACCTCCAGTAAGTTGGGTACGTACATCACGGGTCCTACGGTCCTGCCGGCAGCCCCGCGAGGCTACCATCCTGCCCGAGGCAGGGTGACTTATCCGTTACAATTTGTCACACCCGGCCCAAACGCGCCAGATCTCACTACGCCGACCGCCTCGTTTCCTCAAGCGATTTACCGATGAAGTTTCCGCCAAGCGACACCTGATGATCCGATGGCTCACCGACCTTCACCTTGACCATGCCCCCCCCGAGGCGATCCAACGCCTCCACGCGGCATTGCGCAGCAATGCGTCGGTTCCGGTCATCCTCACTGGCGACATCTCGACGGCGTCCCGTCTGGTGGAGGACCTCGAACGCCTCGCCGATGCCGCGGAAGCCGCGATCTACTTCGTCCTCGGCAATCACGACCACTATGGGGCGAGTGTCGGAACCGTGCGGGACCAGGTGCTCGCCCTCAACGCCCGACGCCCCGAGATTGCCTGGTTGCCTCCCGCCGGAGTCGTCACCCTCGCACCCGGCACAGCACTCGTCGGTGTGGACGGATGGGCCGACGGACGCCACGGCAACCCGATGACCACACCGCTCGTCCTCAACGACGACAAGTTCATTCGCGAACTCGCCGAACAGTCTTCACGCGCGGGGCGATTGGCCGTGCGGCGCGCCCTCGCCGATGCGGATGCCACCCGTCTTGCCACCCTGCTCAGCCGCGCACGAGAGAGCGGTGCGGAACGAATCCTTGTTGCCACCCACGTCCCACCGTTCCCCTCCGCCCTCGCAGCAGGTCAACGCATCGCGCATCCCCACTGGCACCCGCTGCTGATTTCCGGCGCCACCGGCGAAGTACTGGATGCGTTCGCCCGCCAGCACCCCGAGATCCACCTCGATGTTCACGCCGGTCATTCCCACGCCGCCGCCGCCGTGACGATCCACCCCAACCTCACCGTTCGCGTGGGGGGGGCAAGGTATGGGCGGCCCACGATCCAACCGGAAAGCGGGTGAGGGGGTCGCCGCTGCGCGGCTCAGGGGGGAGGGGGAACATTGGGCCATCTGGCAACACCCATCTCACCTTGATGGCCCCGTTTTCCCCCTCACCCCTTACCCCTCACCCTCCCTAGATCGCCCCCACGACCACCGCCGGAAACGGCGGCGGCGGCACCGGTGGGGGAGGAAACCGCGGCGGCAACGGCAGTAGCATCAGGGCCCCGCCATGGGGCCGCACTTCAATCCCTCGATTCCACATTCTCCCATCCTCCTGCCGCCCCACTGGCGGCGCGTGTGTCGGACTACGTGATGGTTATTCAAAAGGATTCACAATGGGACGTCGGCCCCGCCTTCGACCTGCACATCAGATGCGGGAGGGGGGGCGGCTGACCGACAGCGCCGAGGGGGACGCGACCTGCGGCCGTGATGGGTGAGGGGTGAGGGGGACCACTGGGCCAACTTGGCAAGCGCATCTCGCCATCTGGCCCAATCTTCCCCCTCACCCCTCACCCTGCCCCGGCGGCTGACACCGCCGGCTGGTGACCGCCCTCACCGTTCACCACCACATACAGCACCGGCGTCACCAGCCGGGCCAGCAGCGTCGAGCTCACCAGACCACCGATGATCACCCACGCCAGCGGCGCGTAGAGCGCCGCCCCCTGCAGCGCGACCGGCAAGAGCCCCCCGATCGCCGTACAGGCCGTGAGGAGGATCGGGAGGAAGCGCACCTCACCCGCCTTCAGCACTGCCTCCCGCAGCGGCACCCCGTCCGCGCGCAGCTGATTGGTGAAGTCCACCAGCAGGATCGTGGTCTTGATCTCGATTCCGATCAGCGCGACGAAGCCGATCATCGCCGTGAACGAGAGGGTGTTGCCGGTGAGCAGCAGCGCGAGGATCCCCCCGACGACGCCGAGCGGAATCACCGACGCGACGATCAGCGTGGAGCGGAAGGTCCCGAACTCCAGCACCAGGATCCCCAGGATCCCGAAGACGGTGATCGCGATTGCCCCCCCCAGACCCCCGAACGATTCTCCGCGGCTTTCCAGTTCGCCACCGGGGGTGATCGTATAGCCGGCGGGCAGGGTCAGCGTGTCGAGGTCGGCCAGGATCCGCTGGGTGAGGCGATCCACGTTCTCGCCGGTCACGACATCGCTGGTGAGGGTGACCGTGCGCCGTTGCTCGAAGCGCTGGATCTCTGCCGGCGACGAGACGAAGTCCACCGTGGCCACCTGCGCCAGCGGGACACTCGCGCCCCAAACCGCCGGCACCCAGATGCGCGAGAGCGCCTCCGGTGCGGGATCGCCGGCGTGTGGCAACCGCACCACGACGTCACGCGCGGTGCCATCGGACTCACGCACCGCGCCGGCGGTGATTCCCGCCAGTCCGAGGCGGACGGCGCGATCAATCTCCGCCACCGGTACCCCGAGAAGGCCGGCCTTGCCACGATCCACCGACACGCGGAGGTCGGTCCGTGCCACACGCACAGGATTCACCACGTAGCGCGTGCCGGGTGCAGCTCGCAGGACTTCCTCGACCCGTCCGGCAATCGCCTGCAGGGTGTCGAGATGCTCACCCTGCACGCGCAGTGCGATCGGGGCATCAATTGGCGGTCCGTTCTCGAACTCGCGCAGTTCCAGTCGCGCGCCCGGATAGGTCGCCAGGACGGTGCGCATGCTGTCGAGCATCAGCGGGGTGGCGTGGGGGTCATAGCGATGCAGCGTGACGAACAACTGTCCGACCGTCGGATCGAGGTCGCTCGGCTCGACGTTGTAGTACACCTTCGGATTGTCACGGCCAACATTTGCGAACACCGCGCGCACCGCAGGATGGCCGCCCACGGTGCGCTCTGCGAAGCGCACCGCCGAGTCGGTCGCGGCGAGCGCACTCCCCACCGGCAACCGCACATCCACGCGGAACTGGGGCGTCTCCGCCTTGGGGAAGAGCGAGAATCCCACCACCGGGACCAACGCGACCGCGCCCACCACCAACGCCAAGGCCAGCGCCAGTGTGGTCCGCGGGGCGGCGAGCGCCCGCGCGAGGACCGGGGCATAGGTCCGCTCGATGCCTCGCGTCAGCGCGCGCAGCACCCGGTTTCCCTCCGCCGCTTCCTCGCGCGGCAAGAGTATGCTGGCTAGCCAGGGAATGATCGTGAACGCCACGAGCATCGAGGCGACCACGGTCAATACCACGGCAAGCGGGAGCGAGCGGATGTATCGCCCGCTCAACCCCGGCAGCATCAACAACGGCAGGAAGGCAAAGGCGAGCACCGCCGTGGTGCCGATCACGGGAATCGCGATCTGGCGCGTGCCCCGGATCGCTGCCTCGACACGGCCATGGCCTTCGCGCAACCACCGCGCAATGTTCTCGACGACGACAATCGCGTCATCCACCAGCAGCCCCAACGCGATCACGAAGCCGACGATGCTCAGCTGGTTGAGCGAATAGCCGAGTGCGCCCAGCGCCGCCACGCCGAGGGCAAGTGAGAGCGGGATCGCGACCATCACCACGGCCGCCGCACGGAACCCGAGTGGCAGCAGGGTGATCGCGACCAGACCGATCGCGATCACGAAGTCCCAGCCCAATCGCGAGAGACGATTGCCCACATTGATGGACTGGTCGAATCCTCGTGCGAGCGTCACACCCTCCGGCAACTCTGCCTCGAACGCATCGAGGACGGACCAGATCCCGTCGCGTACATCGCCGATGCGCCAGCCTTCGAGCTGCTCGGCGTTGACGAAGACCGCGCGCACGCCATCATGGCGCGCGTGATAGGTTGGATCGGCCGAGGCCCAGCCGACGTCGGCAACATCCCCGACCCGCAGGATCGCCTCGCCATTGCCGACGATCACCGTCTGCGCGACTTCACGCGGCGACGCATAGCTCCCGCTGGTGCGCACCGCAAAACGGCGCTGGCCGGTGGTGACCGCTCCCCCAGGGAGGTCCAGCGACTCACTGCCGATTGCCTGCAGCACCGCACTCGCAGGAATCCCGAGCTGCGCGATCCGTCCGAGATCCAGCTCCACTCGCACCTGCCGCTCGGCCTCACCCCAGCGCGCGGCGCGGCGCACACCGGGGACTGCCGCCACGCGATCTTCGAGGGTTTCGCCGAGACGGTCCAGCTCGGCATCAGTCGCGGTCGCCGACACGATCGCCACCTGCATGATCCCGACATCGAGCGACGACGTCTTGCGGACCTCCAGCAGCGCCAGTTCCGCAGGGAGTTCGCCGCGAATCGCATTCACTTCCCGGAGGACCTCGTCGTACTTGCGCTCGGCATCGACGTCGGCCTCGAATTCGATGCGCACCGTGGCGAGATCACCGCGAATGCGCGCGTCCATCTCCTTCACCAATTCGAGTTCGTCCATCCGATCCTCGATCGGCTTGACCACCAGCCGCTCCAGATCCACTGGGGTCGCGCCCGGCAGCACCGCAACCACCACGTAGATCGGGATGGGAAACGCCGGATCTTCCTGGCGCGGAATCGTCTGGTACGCGGTCAGGCCGAGGGTGACCATCAACAGGAAGAGGAGGATGGACACCGCGGGGCGACGCACGGCCACGTCAATGAGATTCATCGCGTGGACTCCTGCACCGACTCGCCATCGGACAGCCACGCGGCCCCCGCCGTGATCACGCGTGCGCCCGCAGCCAACCCCTCCCGCACCACTACGCGACCGTCATCCATGGCCCCGAGTTGCACCTCGTGCCGTCGCGCCACGCCACTCTCGAAGGTGAAGACCACGCCGGCCGTCTGGTTCGCCTCGACCACGGCCTCGATGGGAATCAGACGGACCGTCATGGCGCCGCCACTCTCGATCGTCACGGTGCCGGTGAGCCCGCGGGGGAGTGCGGCGGCATCGGGAAGCGCGATCTCGACCGCCCAGGTGCCCGTCCCGGTGGTCGGTGCCGCGGCGATTTCCACGACCTTGCCGCGCAGCACCTCACCACCCGCCGCATCGAGCACCACCGCGGCGGCATCACCCACGCGCACGCGCAACCGGTCGCGATCGGGGAGAGCCGCACGGAACACCGTGCCCTCACCGCTGCCGCCGAAGCGCAACACGGAGGTCCCGGCACCGACCACCGTCCCGGGATCGGCCCGACGGTCAAGGATCACGCCGTCGGCCGGGGCAACGATCACCGCCGTGCGCTGCGCGAAGCGGGCCGCGGAGACCGCAGCGGCCGCGGCATCGCGAGCGGTGCGGGCGTCGTCGGCCGTGGTGCGCGTCACCACGGAATCGGCGAGCAAGCGCAGCGCGCGTGCGAGATCGCGCTCCGCCTTGTCGAGCTGGGCCGACGCGGCGTCCACCTGCGCATTCACCTGCGCAGCATCCAGGCGCGCGAGCACTTGGCCCCGCCGCACCCGATCCCCCGAGCGCACCGTCACCTCGACCACCACGCCGCCAACGGTGAAGCCGAGATCGGTCTCCTCACGCGCGGCAAGCACGCCGGTCGCGTGGAGTGGCAATGCCAGGGCGGTATCGACCGCCATCGTGGTCGTCACGCGTCGCGCGGGCGCGGTGGCCTCCGCGGCGGGATCCTCGCCGCTGCAGGCGTATGCCCCCCCCACAACGAGGAGCACCGTGAACAACGAAGCACGAGTGGGGGTCATCGTGAGGTCTCCGGCATGATGGACGGCGCGGGCGTGGTTGCCCGGGCCAACTGGATGGCGGCTTCGGCCGCCGCATAACGCGCGAGCACCAGCTCGACCTCGGCGGCCGTGGCGGCCGCGCGCGCGGCCGAGAGATC
>JAABRY010000046.1 GCA_011390645.1 Gemmatimonadota bacterium | reverse complement strand
CACCGCGCCGCCGCGGGCGGCGATCCCGCGGACCAATGTGAGGAGTTCGGTGACCTCGCGCGGTGCGAGGACGGCGGTCGGTTCGTCGAGGAGCAGCACGTTGGCATCAGTGGCCAATGCCTTCACGATCTCCAACCGCTGACGCAACTGCACCGAGAGTGAGTCGACACGTGCCGCCGGGTCGAGGGGCAGCGCAAGGCGCGCGATGACCTCCGCGGCGCGAGCTTCGGCCCGCCGTCCGGTCTCGCGCCACCCGGCCGCGAGCGCGATGTTCTCGCCGACCGTCAGCGCCGGGATCGCGGTGAAGTGCTGGTGCACCAGCGCGACCCGTCCCCTGACTTGCCGCGCTCCGCTGTCGGCCGCGAGCAGCCCCGCGGCGATCTGCATCAGCGTGCTCTTCCCTGCACCATTCTCGCCGAGCAGCGCATGCACCTCGCCCGCGCGCACGTCAAACGAGACGTCGGTGAGAGCAACGGTGGCGCCGAAGCGTTTGGAGATGTGGGAGAGGTGAAGCATGGTGATGCTCTTCGCGCTACTGGATGTTGGATACTGGATCTTGGATGTTGGAACTGAAACGGAGGTGTTCAGTTGCCTGAGGCCTGACACCCATCGTCCAACATCCAAGATCCAATATCCAACATCCGCTCAAAGCCCCGTCGGATGATCGTGAAACACCCACGGCAGCCCGAACTGTTCCGCCACCTGCTCGGCGAGGGCCTTCACGCCGACAGTCTCGGTGGCGTAGTGACCGGCGTAGAGGACGTTGATTCCGAGCTCGAGCGCGTCGAAGGTGGTGTGGTGGGCGCCCTCGCCGGTGATGAAGGTGTCGAGGCCGGCGGCGGCGGCCGCGGCGATCTCGCCCCCTGCGCCCCCGGTGATGATCCCGATCCGCGCGGTGGTCTCGGGGCCACCGGGGATCAGGTGGACCCGATCACCCAGCAGTTCCGTGAGCCTGTCCGCCAACCGCTCGCGCGACATGATGAGGTGGCCGGACGCCCCGAACGGCATCCCCTTGTGCTCCGTGAACGGGACCGGGTCGAGGATGCCGAGCATGCGGGCGAGCACCGCATTGTTGCCAAGCTCGGGATGCGCATCGAGCGGGAGGTGCGACGAGTACACCGCGACATCGTGCTCGAGGAGCGCCTGCAGGCGATGATACCGACGGCCCGTGATGGGGCGGAGGCCGTCCCAGAAGAGACCATGGTGCACAATCAGCATCGTGCCGCGATCACACTCGCGGATGATGCGGTCAATGGTCCGTTGCGATGCATCGACTGCCGCGACGATCCCGGTGATCTCGCCGTGATTCTCGACCTGCAAACCGTTCAGCGCCGTCGGGTAGTCGGTCCACTCCTCGACGTCGAGGACGTCGTCGAGGTACTCCACCACATCCTCGAGCAACGCGGTTCTCATCGTGCCCCCTGTCCCGCCACCACGAGCGTGCCGGCGATGATCGAGTCGGCGGCGGCGGCGACCCGCTCGCGCAATCCCGCCGGCCACTGTGCCTGGGCGCTGCTGTCGCTCACCCAGCGAATCACGCCACTCTCCAGACCGAACGACTCGACTCGCGGCGTGAAGACACCCTCCTGCACCTCGCGCACCACGAGCAGCAACGCACGCGGGAGATCGATCACGGCCGAGGCGGGCACTTGTCCGGGTGCGAGGGCGGACTGATCGGCGTTGGCGCCGTAGGCGCGCACGTTGGGGTGCTCCTTCACGGCGGAGAAGAGTCCGAGCGCGGCGGCGTCGGCGTTGTGGTGAATCTGGTCCACGCCGAGACGGATCATCGCCAGCGCGGCCTCCTTGCCGGCAGCCGCATCGTCGAAGGTGTTGAGGTAGGCCTGCCTCGCCTCGACATCAGCCCGCATCGCCCGCGCGCCTTGCACCCATCCTTCGTACCCGAGCACGATCGGGGGCAACTCCATCCCGCCGACGAAGCCGATCTTTCCGGTCGAGGTGAGTGCGCCCGCGGTCATCCCTGCGAGGTAGGTCGCCTCATGAATACGGAAGACGAGGGGGACGACCTGTCCCGCCACGCGCTGCCCGGACGTGATCACGAAGACCGTGTTCGGAAACTCCGCGCTGACCCGCTCCGCGGGCTGCTGGAATTCGAAGCCGTGCCCGAACACCACCCGGTAGCCACTCGCGGCGTAGGAGCGCAGCGCTTCCTCCTGCTCCGCCGGTGTGCGCGCCTCGACATGCGACACCTCCACCCCAAGCGAGTCGCGCACCTGCATCAACCCCGCGTAGGCGCCGGCGTTCCACGCGGCATCGGCAATCGACCCGGGCGTGATGAGGGCCACGCGCAGGGTGCCGTCGTCAACCGACGTCCCCCCCCCACAGCCGGCGAGCAGGACGGCGGCAGTGGCCAGGTGCAGCACACGTCGCATGGTGTTATCCCTCGAAGGGTTTGCCGAGCATGAGCTCGAGCAGTCGGGCGAGGTCGTCGTTGGAGTAGTAGGAGATCGTCAGCAGGCCGCGGCCACGGCGCTTCGCGGTCAGGCGGACATCCGTGCCCAGCCGCTGGCGAAGCGCGTCCTCGACACGACGCGCGTCGGTCCCCACCGTTCGGGGCGCGGCCGGCTTCTTCATCATCTTGCCGCGCGGGGCGTCGGGTGCGTCGCCGCGCACGACAGATTCCGTCTGGCGCACCGACCACCCCTCTGCCACGACCCGTGCGGCCAGTGGGGAGATCGCGGTGGCGTCGTCGAGCGCGAGGAGCGCCCGCGCATGTCCCTCGGTCAACTGCTTCTGCTGCAGCATCAGTTGCACATCCTCGGGCAACTTGAGCAGGCGAAGAATGTTGGCCACGGTCGAGCGGTCCTTGCCGACCAATCGCGCCACTTCGGCCTGCGGCAACTTGAACTCGAGGATCAGGCGGTGATAGCCCTGGGCTTCATCGATCGCGTTCAGGTCGTCACGCTGCAGGTTCTCGATCATCGCCAGCGTGAGGGCCGCGCGATCGTCGAGGTCGCGCACGATCGCCGGCACCTTCGACCATCCGAGCCGCTGCACCGCGCGCCACCGGCGTTCACCGGCGATCAACTCGTAGCGTGATCCCACGCTCCGCACGACAATCGGCTGCAGCAAGCCGGAGGCTTCGATCGAGGCGGTGAGTTCCGTGAGCGCGTCGTCGTCGAAGGTCTGGCGCGGTTGCCATGGGTTCGGCGAAATGTTCGACACCGCCACTTCACGCAGCGCCCCACTCGCTTCGGCCTGCTCGCGTGACATCGGGCCGAGCAGCGCCTCGAGGCCGCGACCCAAACGCTTGGTCTCGCTCATCCCCCCCCCTCCTTGCCGCCGCGCCGCGTGCGCTCATCGGTGCGCTTCATCAGTTCTTCCGCGACGGCGAGGTAGCTCTTCGCGCCAACGGACTGCACATCATACAGCAGGATCGGCTTGCCGAACGACGGCGCCTCGGCGAGGCGAATGTTGCGCGGAATGAGGGTCCGGAAGACCTTCGCCCCGAAGTATTCCTTGGCCTCGCCCACGACCTGGCGGGAGAGATTGAGGCGGGCGTCATACATGGTGAGGAGGACGCCATCGATCTGGAAATCGGGATTGAAGTTCTGTTGGACGAGCCGTATCGTGTTGAGTAGCTGAGAGATACCCTCCAACGCGTAGTATTCGCATTGGATCGGAATGATCACGCCGTCGGCCGCGGTGAGGACGTTGAGCGTCACCAACCCCAGCGAAGGCGGGCAATCGATCAGGATGTAGTCGTACTCGTTGCGGGCAGTCTCGAGGGCACGCCGCAGGATGGTTTCCCGGTCGGGCCGATTGATCAGTTCAATCTCGGCGCCGATCAGGTCCTGCGTGGCAGGGATCACGTGCAGGAAGGGGAGCTGCTCGTCCTGGCGCACGACCTCACCGATGGCCGAGCCGTCGAGCAGGACGTCGTAGAGCGACCGGGCACGATCGCCCCGTTCGATGCCAACCCCTGACGTAGCATTGCCTTGGGGGTCGGCGTCAATCAGCAGCGTTCGCTTTTCTGCGATCGCGAGCGAGGCGGCAAGGTTGACTGCCGTCGTGGTCTTGCCGACGCCGCCCTTTTGGTTGGCGATGGCGATAATACGGGCCATGGGAGATCCGGAGGAGGGTATCTCTTAAAGATACACCCGGACTTGAGCGCATCGGAAGCGTTTGGGTGTTTCACGTGAAACAGTGGACGCGGCTACGCCGCGTGGGGCTGTCACACTGAGCGCAGCGAAGGGGAGGGGTAAGGGGTGAGGGGGAACGGCTAGGAGTCGCAACAGCATCTCTAGGGAGGGGTGGCGGGGGATTCCGCCGGCGTTTCGTCTTAGGGTCGGGCGCAGAAGCCAGTGCGATTCCTGAGGACGGCCGCGGCTTCATCGCGGCCACGAGGGAATCGTCTGGCGAAACGCTCGGAAGTCCCCGCCACCCCTCCCCAGAGATGCCTTGCCAGCGATTTGTCGTGTTTCACGTGAAACAGCGCTCAGGATCGCCCTGCAGCCTTGATTCCGCGGCGATACAGCTCAAAGCTCAACACCTGCACATCGGCAGGAGAGACGCCGGGGACGCGAGACGCCTGGCCGACAGTGGTCGGGCGCAAACGCGAGAGCTTCTCCCGGGCCTCCCAGGAGAGGTTCATCATCTCCGTGTAGGATAGGTCGGCTGGCAACAAGGTCTCCTCGTGGCGAACCAGGCGGGCCGCCACCTCGCGCTCCTTCACCAAATAGCCCCCATAGCGCAGCTCGATGTTGGCCCACTCGACGTCTGCAGGGTCCGCCCCTACGCCGGCAGCCGCGAGCAACGGCGCCAACTCCACACCGGGCCGCTTCACCAGCTCATTGATCCGCATCGGCTCGGGAATTCCGGGTGTCCCGGCGGCCTCGAGCACTGGTGCTGCCGCCTCCGGGGAGATCGCCGTGGCGTGTGCCAGCGCAAGGATCTCCTCCTCGCGCGCCAACCGCTGCTCGACCGCCGCACGCTCGGTGTCGCTCCACAACCCGCATTCCAGAGCCGTTTGCGCCAAGCGGCGCAGCGCATTGTCCTGCCGCATCAACAACCTGAACTCGGCGCGGGACGTGAAGAGACGGTACGGCTCGTCCACGCCACGGGTGACGAGATCGTCGACAAGGACACCTATATATGCCTCGTCCCTGCGCAGCGTGACCGGCGCGGCATCAAGCGCGAACGCCGCCGCGTTCATCCCGGCAAGCGCACCCTGCCCTGCCGCCTCCTCGTATCCGGTCGTCCCGTTGATCTGCCCGGCCGTGAACAGACCCTCCACCCCACGCACCGCGAGCGTCAGATCTAGCTGGGTCGGGGGGAGGTAATCGTATTCAATCGCATACCCGGCCTTGGTCATCACCACCTGCTCCATCCCGGGCACCAAGCGGAGCATCTCCTCCTGAACGGCGGCAGGCAACGAGGTGGAGAGCCCGCCCACATACATCTCCGATGTGTCCAGCCCCTCGGGCTCCAGGAAGACCTGATGGCGGGCCGCCTCGGGGAACTTCACCACCTTGTCCTCGATGCTGGGGCAATACCGCGGCCCGCGCCCCGCAATGGCTCCCCCGTACAGCGCAGACTCGTGCAAGTGCTTGCTGATCAACGACTTAACTGGCTCCTCAGCCCACGTCAGCCAACATGAACGGTGGTTCAGTTGTGCACATTGTGAGTGGAACGAGAACCAATAAGGTGCTGGATCGCTGTTCTGGCGGGTCATTACGGCGGTATTGATCGTGCTCCCGTCGATTCGCGGCGGTGTTCCTGTCTTGAACCGCTCCACCGACAGGCCGAGGTCCAGCAGGCTCTCCGAGAATTCGTCAGCACCGGGTTCGCCGAGTCGTCCAGCAGGAATCGCGGGGTCATGCCCGCGATGAATGGCGCCACGCAAGAAGGTCCCGGTCGTGAGCACCGTCGCGCGTGCCAGGAATCGGCTTCCATCGACGCACTCCACGCCAAGAATGCGATCGCCCTTCCGGATCAGCCGAGCGGCAGTCCCCTCCGCGAAGGTGATCGGATGCGCCGCGGGCAATTCTTCAAGTAGCGCGCGCACCGCGTGACGATATCGGACGCGATCACACTGGGCGCGCGGACTTGCGACGGCTGCACCCTTCCGCGCGTTGAGCATCCGGAACTGGATCATCGCGCGATCGGCGGCACGACCCATCACCCCACCGAGCGCGTCCACCTCGCGCACCACGGTGCCCTTCGCGATGCCGCCGATGGACGGATTGCACGACATCTGCCCGATGGTGTCGAGCTGTTGCGTCAGCAGCAAGACGCGCGCACCGCGGCGTGCAGCGAGCGCTGCAGCCTCCGCGCCGGCGTGACCGCCACCAAGAACCAAGACGTCGAATTCCATACGCGGAAGGTAGAGGGGTGAGGGGTGAGGGGGGACAAAAACGATTGGCGATTCGAATGTACCGCCCGGTCGGCTCACTGACGCGGCGACAGTCGAAGCGCGCCCCTGCCGAATGAGAGATGGCGCTTTCCGCGCTGGGCGCGAGCAGTTGTCGCGCCCTCGCGGGAAGCGCCGCGGCGCGCGGCTTTGTCGCCGCGGATGGGAGGTGACCGGGCGCCAGCGAGCGAGTTCCGGTCCGACGGATGGCGGCTGCCCCCCGACCGAGCCGAGCGCCCGGGGCGGAGGGAGCAACAACCGGCGCCTGACAGCGCCGGCTGGGATGGAATGCAACCGGCGCGTGAGAGCGCCGGCTGCGATTGCCTCACAACCGAACTAGGCCCGAATCCAGCGGAACACCTCGCCCAACGACGGCTTCTTGCCGTACATCAGGATGCCCGTGCGATAGATCTTGGCGGCGAGCCAGACGACTGCCATCAGGCCAAGCACCATCACCGCGAGTGACATCGCCAACTGCGGCAACGGCACCGATGCCATCGACCAACGTACCGGCATCACGAACGGGGCAGTGAACGGAATCAACGACAGGATCGCGCCGAGACCGCTGGTGGGGTCCTTGATCACGGCGAAGGTGCCGAAGAAGCCGACCACGATCAGCATCGTCACGCCGGTGGCCGCCTGCTGGGCCTCTTGCGTGCTGTTCACCATCGCGCCGACGGCGGCGAACAGCGCGCCGTAGACCAGGAAGCCGAGCGCGAAGTAGAGCAGGAAGACGACCAGCAAGTCGGTGGGGATCGTCGGGATCGGCATCGCTGCCATCGCATCGGCGGGCAGCCCGAACAGACTCCCGATGGCACCGCGATTCTTGCCGAGCAGGAAGATCGTCCCACCCCAGATCGCCATCTGCAGGATACCGACCGCGCCGACACCGAGCACCTTCCCCATCAGCATCTGGAAGGGGCGCAGCGACGAGGCCAGAATCTCCATGATCCGCGAGTTCTTCTCCTCGATCACCGACAACATCGTCTGCTGCCCGAAGAGGATGATCGCGATGTAGAGCAGGAAGCCCATCACATAGGCGAGGAGGAACGACGCCGCACCGCTCTCGCCGGTGACCTCGCCGTCACTCACCTTGACCGTGCGCATCGATGCCTGGCGCATGGCGCGTGACACCACGCTCCCATCCACGCCCGCCGCTTCCAGCCGCGACGACGTCACGATGCCGGAAATGGTCCCCTGCAGTTCACCCATCGCCTCCATCGAGCCGACATTCGTGCCGAAGTACTCCGTGCTCCCGTCGAGCAATGTCCCAGCAGGCAGCACCAGCACACCGTCCAGACGATCAGGGCCCTCACCCGTGGTCTGCGCAATCAACGAGTCGCGCACGGCGTCAATCGTGCGCATCCCGGGGATCACGTGCTCCACCTTGTACTTCGGCAGTTCGCCTTTCTTGATGGTGCGTCGCTCCAGCGCTTCCACGATCCGGGTGCCCACACCCGTCTCGCCACCCTCCGTCGCATCCACGACGGCGACATGAAGCGTCCGATCACTTCCACGCATCATCACCACCGGCAGCACCAGCAGGATGACCATGAACACCGGCAGGCCGAAGGTCGAGAGGAGAAACGCCTTGGTGCGCACCCGCTCGGTGAACTCACGACGGATGATCGCAAAGGTCTTGTTCACGCGGCCTCCGATTCGCTACGTGCGGCCACGCCGGCGTCACCGACCTTGGCGATGAAGATCGATTGGAGCGATGGCTCCACCACCTCGAAACGCCGAAGCCCTACACCCTCGCGCACCAGCGCCTCGAGAAGCGCCTCTGCCTCTGCGCCATCGGCGAGCTCGAGGTCGGCCGAGGCGCCGTAGTCATCCACCTTGGCGACCAGGTTCCGATCTGCCAGCACGCGCGTCGCGCGCTCCTTGTCTCGCGAGAAGCCCAGCGCCACATGCCGCCCACCGAACTCCGACTTGATCTCGGACAGCGTCCCGTCCACCACCTTCTCGCCGCGCGCAATGATCACGATGTGATCGCACATCCGCTCGGCCTGCTCCATGATGTGCGTGGAGAAGAGCACGGTGCGCCCCTGCTTCGCGAGGTCGATCACCACGTCCTTCATCACTTGGGAGTTGACGGGGTCGAGACCGCTGAATGGCTCGTCGAGCACGATCAACTCCGGATCGTGCAACAGCGTGCCTGCGAACTGCACCTTCTGCTGCATGCCCTTGGAGAGATCCTCGATCTTCTTGTCCGTCCACGCGCCCAGCCCGAGCCGCTCGAGCCACGCGCCAGCGCGACGCTTCGCCTCGCCGCGGGCAATGCCCTTCACCTCGCCAAAGAAGATCAGATGATCGAGCACCTTCATCTTCTTGTAGAGACCGCGCTCTTCCGGCAGGAAGCCCACGCGATTGGAGAGATCACGGGCCGAGGCCTCTGAACCGAGAATCGTGATCGCACCGTCATCCGGTTCGATGATGTCCATCATCATCCGGATCGAGGTGCTCTTCCCCGCACCGTTGGGACCGAGGAGACCGAAGATCCCGCCCGCAGGGACCTCCATCGTGAGGTGCTTCACGGCCACATGGCCAGCGAAGCGCTTGGTGACGCCCTTGAAGCGAACGGCAGGTGTAGACAATGCGGGACTCCGGTTAAGTACGGGGGACCATACAGGGAGAGGCGTGGGCGAGTTTCAATTGGGGGCAGACAGGTGAAAGGTGAAACGTGAAAGGGGGATCCCTCGTCGGTACCAGCTCTGGCGCAGGGGGTCTGGTTGAGCGGCCCCTTTCACGTTTCACGTTTAACGTTTCACCTTCCGTCCCCCAACAACCGCCTCGCCAACATCGTCCGCTGCACCACCGTCGCGCCGAGCACCGCAATCCACACCCAGGCAAACCACTCGATCTGCCCGGGAAGCAGCGTGAACAGCACGTAGGCGATCGTCGTCTCGCCGGCTTCTGCAAAACCTGGAGTCAGTTGCAGCGTGCGATCGTTGTCGGGGAGTTGCGCCTTCTCACGTTCCAGAATGGAAGAGAGGGCGAGCACGGTGGTGCCGCACAAGACATATCCCATCAAGATCAGGTAGAAGAGCAGTGCATGCTCAGCGTATGCCAGACCAAACCCAACCGCCATCGCGGAGTACGCCGCCATGTCGAGAGTGATGTCGAGATAGCCACCGTAGGACGAGGCCGACTGTCCGCTGCGGGCGACCAAGCCGTCGAGTCCATCGAGGAGGCGTGAGGTCAGCCAGAGCGCCAAACCCGCCCAGCCCTGCCCGATCGCCACCAGGTACGCCGCCGGTATCGACAGCGCAAACGCGGCCCACGTGACCTGGTTCGCCGTCACCCCCAGCGCGACCAGCCCCTCGGCGATCGGGGCGGCCCAACGGGCGAAGCGGGTGCGGAAGGGGGTGTCTAGCATGAGGGGAGGGTGGCTTTCTGTCGAATGGCTGGTGTCGGCGCACCACTGAGGTGAAACGTAAAAGGTGAAAGGGGAAGCAACCCAGAGGTCACCTCCCTTTCACCTTTCACCTTTCACCTGAACATCCTGAACCAAGCAGCAAAGACCCTCCGGACCAGCGGCGTCAACTTCCGGCGATTCCACTGATCGCCCGCCTTGCGGAACGCTTCGGCAGTGGTGGGATAGGGATGGATCGTCTTCGCGAACGCGCCGAGCCCAAGGCCGTTGGTGATGGCGAGCGACATCTCGCCGATCAGGTCACCGGCGTGGGGTGCCACGATCGTCGCACCCAGGATCCGGTCGGTGCTCCCCTCGAGGTGCACCTTGAGGAAGCCGCTGGTCTCGCCCTCGAGAATGGCGCGATCGTTGTCATGCATCGGCACGGTGATGGTCTCGAAGGGGATCTTCTCCCTGGTCAACTGCTCGATGGTCTCACCAACATGCGCCACCTCGGGCGAAGTATAGGTCGCCCACGGGATCACCAACTTCGAGACGCGCGAGCGACCGAAGAAGAGCGCATTCGCGAGCATGGTGCGCGCATGAAAATCGGCGGCGTGGGTGAACTGGTGCTTTCCAGCGACGTCGCCAACGGCGTAGATCTTCGGGTTGCTGGTGCGCAGGCGATCGTCGGTCTCGACGCCCTGCTTGTTGAATCGCACACCGGCGACGTCAAGCCCAAGCCCCTCGACATTCGGCGCACGACCCGCGGCCACCAACAGGTGGGTGCCGGTGATCGTCGTCGCCACCCCATCACGGTCCACCGTCACGTGTACCGATGCACCATCGCGCGCGACCTGCTTCACGGCCACGCCGAGGACGAACTCCACCCCGTCACGTGCCATCGCCTCGTGTACGATGGTCGCGGCGTCTGCATCGTCGCGCGGCAAGATGCGTGGTGCCATGTCCACGACCGTCACCGCGGAACCGAAGCGTGCGAATGCTTGCGCCATTTCGCACCCGATCGGTCCGGCACCGATCACGATGAGGTGCGCGGGGAGTTCGGTGAGATTCCAGATCGTCTCGTTGGTGAGAAAGCCACCCTCTGCGAGCCCGGGGATCGGTGGCGCCGCGGCGCGTGCTCCGGTGGCGATCACCCCGCGGCGAAAGCGCAGCGTGGCATCGCCGACCTGCACCGTGTCGGGGCCGGTGAATCGCCCGTCCCCGAGGAAGACGTCCACGCCGAGGTCACGGAAGCGTTCGGCACCATCGATCGGTGAGATGTCCGCACGGAGCCTGCGCATCCGCTCCATCACGGCAGCGAAGTCCCCCCCCCCTGACACCGGGGGACCATGATACCGTGCAGCCGTCCCGCGCGCATCCGCCCAGTGTCGGGCCGCAGCGAGGATCGCCTTCGACGGGACGCAGCCGACGTTGAGGCAATCGCCACCCATCAGATGCCGCTCCACCAGGGCGACACGAGCACCCATCCCGGCCGCGGCCGCGGCGCTCACCAGGCCGGCGGTGCCTGCGCCGACCACCACCAGATGGTACCGCGACTTGGGGGGGGGATTGACCCAGTCACGCGGATGCACCGAGGCGAGGAGGCGTTCGTCGTGCGGACCGACGGGAAAGGTCGTGGTCATGAGGTGGCCTCGGCGAGGGCGCGACGCGCGGTACGCGTCACGAGAACGGTGACGGCGAGCGTCGCCAACAAGCCGACACCCAGCACAGCGTAGTACCCTGCACCCTTGGGTGGCGCAGCACCGCCCGCGGCCACCGCCACCTCGCCGGCGAGCTTGCCGGTGTACACGTAGAGCAGCGTGCCCGGCAGCATCCCCACCGACGCCACGAGGTAGTCGACGAACCGCACCCGGGTCAGCCCGAGTGCATAGTTCAACAGGTTGAATGGGAAGACCGGTGAGAGGCGGAGCAGGAAGACGATCTTCCGACCATCGCGTGCGACCGCCGTGTCAATCGAGGCAAAGCGCGCATCCCCTTCGATGCGCCGCTCGATCGCGGCGCGCGCCACGGTGCGCGCGAGGAGGAACGCGGCGGCAGAGCCGAGCACCGCGCCGGCGAAGACGGTCACGGTCCCCAGCGCGATGCCGAAGATGGCCCCCGCGGCAAGCGTGAGCAGCGACCCCGGGATGAACGCCACCGTCGCCACGATGTAGCCCACGACAAATGCCACCGGTCCCCACGCACCCAACCCGCGCACCCACTCGATGAACCCCGGCAACGCCGCAGCCCCCTGCCGACCGAGCAGGACGGCAGCAGCAACAGCGACGACGGCAAGGAGGAGGGTGCGTCGGGACATGGGGAACCGGAGCTCCGAGTAGCGAGGAGTTGCCTGCTGCGGTGAAACGTAAAAGGTGAAAGGGAGGACACACCTGAAACATGAATTGTGAGAGGTGGGTTCCCCAGCAGACCCTTTCACCTTTCACGTTTCACGTTTCACCTTTCACCTTTCACCTTTCACCTTTCACCTGCTGTTCAACCCCCAGTCATACTCCGTCACCACCCACCGCTTCCACCGGCCACTCTCCAGCAACTCGCGCTCGGGCCCGGGGGGATGGTACCGGGCGATGAACCGCGCCACCCCCTGCTTGCTCCCGCCGAAATCCTGCTCGTAGTCGTTGAAGGAGAAGATGTTGCTCACGTAGATCGTCCCGGTGGCAACATCCACGCGGTTCTTCTCGGGCGATTGCAGGAGGAAGATGCGCGCCTGATCCTCGAGCTGGGCGTCCAATCGGGCGGCCGTGTAGGCCTCGCTCCGGAGCGGCGGGCAACCAATCGCCGCACAGACCAGGGCAAAGTGGATCCGTGGCTCACCGAACTCGGGGCGGATGATCTTCTGCTCGATATGGTCGAGCCCGTAGGCGGTCCCCCCGACGACGGCGATCTTCTCGTTCCAGGGGCCGAGCCCCTTGAAGAGCCCCAAGGTGCGGTTGATGTTGCGGATCGACTTCCGCTCACCATGCTTGTTGATCAGCGCAATGGTGTAGGCATTGTAGGCGTTGATCCAGAAGGCGAGCCGCTCATCACGCGGAAGGGTCGCGGGATCGGTCCGGGCAAGGAGTGTCAGGTAGGTGGCGAACTCGGGGGCCGCAAAAAAAGCGTCGTAGTTCACCATACCACTATCCACATGGCGCCTTAGCAGGCCGTCGAAGGCGGAATGGTCGACCGACTGGGCCTGAATGACGCAGGGCACCATGGTCAGGGCGAGCGCCAGGAGGGGTGAATGGAGGTTCATCTTGGGCCCAGGGGACGGGGGGGTGACGGGAAAAAGGTGAAACGTGAAAGGGGTAAGGAGGGTTCCGCTCGCCCCCCTCACCCCTCACCCCTTACCACCGGCGGTTCACACCGCCGGCTGGGATCTCCCTTCCGGCTAGAACTTCCGGACTCCCACAAACTCCTCGTTCGGCACCACGAAGGTCCGATGATCCGGCGGAATCCCGAACTTGGCGAGCTTGGCGAGCGCGGCGTCCTTGTCGGTGTCCGGCTCAAGGATTGTGGTATCGCGCATCACCACGCCACGCTCCTGCAGTTCATGCCAGCGACCAACATATGTCCTGCCACTGACGCCTTCGACCACCACGGTGATCCCGTGGAGGTCGTCGCGGTTGTGGTGCAACGTGATCCCGCTCACGCGCAGTGCGCCTCGAACGCGGCAACGATGTCCGTCGCGATCTGGTCGGGGCCGCGGCCCTCGATCTGATGGCGGTGGATGAAGGCCACCACCTCGCCGTCCTTCAGCAGTGCAGCCGACGGACTCGACGGCTGGTACTCGCCGAGGTAGCTGCGCACACGCGCGGTGGCATCCAGCTCCTGGCCGGCGAAGACGGTGTACATCTTCTCCGGCTTCTTGCCCGTGCTCGCCAGCGCCTTCGCGATCGCCGGCCGCGCGCCACCTGCCGCGCATCCGCACATCGAGTTCACGAAGACGAAGGTCGTGCCCGACGGATTCGCCAGCGCGGCGTCGACGTCTTCAACGGTCTTCAATTCCTGCACGCCCAGGCGGGTGACTTCTTCGCGCATGGGTTTGATCATGAGTTCGGGGTATGGCATTGGGGTTGAGCTCCTTGAGAGGTCGTAGGTCGTGGTAAGTCGTAGGTCGTAGGTCATAGGTCGTAGGTCGCAGATCATCCCTGGTGGGTGATTCGAGGTGTCCGTCGCGTCGTGGACTCTGCACTTCGAGTCCTACGACTTACGACCTACGACCCTCTACGACCTACGACTTATGACCTACGACATCCTTCAGAACATGCCACCCCATCGTGGCACACTTCACCCGCATCGGGTACGCCCCGAGTCCTTCAAACGCCACCAATTTGCCGAGCGCGGTGCGATCGGCATCCTTGCCGGTGAGCAACGCGTGGAACTGATCGAAGAGTTCCGTGGCTTCGGCGACGGTCTTGCCCTTGATGGCAGCCGTCATCATCGAGCTGCTCGCCTTGCTGACGGCACAGCCGCGTCCCTGGAAGCCCACGTCGGTGATCACGCCCTCGGCGTCCACGACGAGCTGCAGCGACATCTCATCCCCGCAGAGCGGATTGCGCCCCTCGCCCGAGTGGGTGGGTGCATCCAGCGTGCGAAAATTCCGGGGGGAGCGGTCATGCTCGATGATGATCCCCTGGTAGAGCTCGTTCATCGTCGCCATCAGCCGAACAACTCCCGGACCTTCTGCAGTCCCGTCGCGAGGGCGCGCACTTCCGCCTCGGTGGTGTACGGCCCAAAGGAGGCGCGTGCGGACGAGGGCACCCCGAAACGCACATGCAACGGCTGGGCACAGTGGTGTCCGGCCCGGATGCAGATCCCCTCGCCATCGAGGATCGAGGCGATGTCGTGCGGATGCGCCCCGTCCATCGCGAAGGTCAACACGCCAACCGCGTCCGCCGGCCTCGCAATGAAGCGCAGCCCCGGGATCTCGCCGAGCAGGTGGCGACCGAGCTCAAGCAACTCCCGATCATGCCGCTCCCATGCGCGCGTGTCCTGCGCCATCACCCACTGCATGGCGGCATTCAGGCCGATCACCCCGGCGATATTCGGCGTGCCCGCTTCGAACCGCTCGGGCGGCCGCGCGAAGCTGCTCCCCTCGAAGCGCACAAGGTCGATCATGTCGCCGCCACCCTGATACGGCGGCATCATGGCGAGGTGCTCACGACGGCCCCAGAGCACACCGGTGCCGGTTGGGCCGAAGAGCTTGTGGCCACTGAAGCAGTAGAAGTCCGCACCCAGCGCGGGGAGGTCCACCGCAAAGTGTCCCACGGCCTGCGCACCATCGATGAGGACCGGCACCCCATGCGTACGCGCCATCGCGCACAGCTCGGCGATCGGGTTGATCGTACCAAGGGCGTTCGAGACGTGCATCACCGCGAGCATCGCTGGGCGCGCGGCGAGAAGCCGGGTGGCAGCCTCCATGTCGAGCTCGCCCGCGTCCGTCACCGGAATCGGGACGAGCGTGGCACCCGCGAGCTGCCAGGGAACGATGTTGGCGTGATGCTCCATCTCGGTGACAAGCACCGTGGCGCCGGCCGTCGCGATGCGCGGACGGAAGAACGACTGCGCCACGAGGTTGATCGCCTCCGTCGTGCCACGCACGAAGACGATTTCATCTGCGTCAACGCCACCCAGGAACCGGGCGGCAGTGGCGCGCGTGCCGTCGTAGGCCACCGTGGCGCGTTCGGAGTACTCATAGACGCCACGATGAATGTTGGCGTTCCACCCCGTGTAGAAGTCGCGCTCGGCGTCGATGACGACCTGCGGCTTCTGGGTGGTGGCAGCGCTGTCGAGATAGACCAGCGGCTTGCCGCGCGACGTTGCCGAGAGGATCGGGAACTGCTCGCGAAGACCCGTCATCCCGAGCGACGCGGGCTCGCTTGGCGAGCCCGCGTAGTCGAGGGACCTCAACACGAGAGATCCTTCGACTTCGCGACCGCAGCAGCGGTCGCTTCGCTCAGGATGACAGAACACCTCATCCCAGCATCTCGTCGAGACGGTTCCGCACGATCTGCTCGATCGCGGCACGCACCGGCGCGATGGTGACCTCGGTCAACACCTCGGCGGCGAAAGCCCAGATCAGCAGCTCCTGCGCCGTGCGACCACCGATGCCACGGGTCTGCAGATAGTACCGCTGCAGATCATTCAGGCGTCCCACCGTGGCGCCGTGGGTGCACTTCACGTCATCCGCGAAGATCTCGAGCTGCGGCTTGGTGTCCACCCGTGCGGTATCGGACAGCAGCAGGTTCCGGTTGGTCTGCTTGGCATCCGTCTTCTGCGCGATCGGCTGCACGAAGACCTTGCCGTTGAAGACCGCCCGGGAGGTGTCATCGAGGACGCCCTTGTAGACCTCCCACGAGTTGCAGTTCGGCTGGTCGTGGAAGATCGCCGAGTGGGTGTCGGCCAGCTGGCTGTCGCGGGTGAGGTAGAGACCGTACATCAGCGTCTCGACCTGCTCGCCACCGAGGCGCGCGTGCAGGTTGTGCCGGGCGAGCTTCGCGCCCAGCGAGAGGGCGAACGACCGGTAGTGCGAGGCCGTCGCCTGCTCGGCGTGCGTGAAGCCCAGATGCCAGGCCTGCTCGCTTTCGCGTTGCACGCGGACATGCTCGACCCAGCTCTCCGGGGCCAGCACCAGTTCGGTGACGGCGTTGGTGACGTGGAGGGTGTCTGCCAACGAGACGAACTGCTCGAGGATCGCACCACGGGCACCGGTGCCTGCCGTCACGAACACGCGCGGTGCAATCAGCGCGCCCTCCGCAGCGGTGGTGGTGAGGTGCATCACCTCGAGTGGGGTCGCGAGCGTCGTGCCCTCGGCGAGGTGCAGGACGACGCCATCAGTGAAGGTCGCGAGCGAGAGTGCCACGAAGGGCGACATCGCGATCGGGGCGACCAGGCCCAGGTGTGACTCCAGTTCCGCATTGCCCTCGGAGATCGCTGCGTGCAACGAGCTGGCGGTCACGCCAGCGGGCAGCTCCGAGAGATCCGGGGCGAAGCGGCCGTCCACCAGCACGGCAAGCGAACCGGTGCTGAGCCGGAAGCGCGCGATGTCGGCGGCGGTGACTTCCGGCGAGACGCCAGGAGCCGTCCACGCCGTGTTCGCGATCGCGCTCACCGGGGTGAAGCGCCAATCCTCATCACGCGACGACGGCACACCCACTGCGGCGAATCGCTCGGCAGCGGCGGCACGGCGTGCGGCAAGCCACGCCGGCTCGGCAGGGCGAGGAGCGTCGAGCAGCTCGGCGAACGGGGGGACAGCAGCAATCGTTGTCATCAGACGGCCGCCGCCTCGGGGATGCCCGTCAACCACTCGTAGCCCTTGGCCTCGAGCTCGAGTGCGAGCTCCTTGCCACCCGACTTCACGATCTTGCCGCCGGCAAGCACGTGCACGAAGTCAGGCACGATGTAGTCGAGCAGGCGCTGGTAGTGCGTCACGAGGATGATCGCCCGCTCGGGAGAGCGCAGCTTGTTCACGCCATCGGCGACGATCCGCAACGCGTCGATGTCGAGGCCGGAGTCGGTCTCGTCGAGGATCGCGAGCTTCGGCTCGAGCACCGCCATCTGCAGGATCTCGTTGCGCTTCTTCTCACCACCCGAGAAGCCGAAGTTCACCGCGCGCTCCATGATCTCCGGGCCCCACTCGACCACCTTGAGCTTCTCCTCGAGCAGGTCGAGGAACTCCATCGGGTCGAGTTCATCGAGGCCGCGCGCCTTGCGCACCTCGTTGTAGGCCATGCGGAGGAAGTAGGCGTTGGTGACGCCCGGGATCTCCACCGGATACTGGAAGGCCAGGAAGACGCCGGCCCACGCGCGCTCCTCCGCCTCCATGTCGAGCAGGTCCTCGCCCTCGAGCGTGACCGTACCCTGCGTCACCTCGTAGGCCGGATGACCGGCGAGCACCTGCGCCAGCGTACTCTTGCCCGAGCCGTTGGGGCCCATGATGGCGTGGACTTCGCCGGCGTTGACGGTGAGGGAGATCCCCTTGAGGATTTCGCTCTCGTCGACGGCAGCGTGGAGGTTGGTGATGTTGAGCAATGACATTCGTTGAGTTCCCGGTACAGGTCGTAAGTCGTAGGTCGTAGGTCGTAGGTCGTAAGTCATAGGTCGCTAGTCGCAGGTCATGCGTCGAGGCAATTCAACGCCTACGACCTACGACCTATGACCTACGACTCTTATCCAACACTTCCCTCAAGACTGATCCCCAGCAGCTTCTGCGCCTCGATCGCGAACTCCATCGGGAGCTCCCGGAAGACTTCCCGGCAGAAGCCGTTCACGATCACGCTGATGGCGTGCTCGGTATTCAGGCCGCGCGCCTTGCAGTAGAAGATCTGGTCTTCACCGATCTTGCTGGTGCTCGCCTCGTGCTCCACATCGGAGGTGCTGTTCTGCACGTCGATGTAGGGGAAGGTGTGCGCCCCGCAGGCGTTGCCGATCAGCATCGAGTCGCACTGGGTGTAGTTGCGTGCCCCGTGCGCCTTCGGGAGAATCTTCACCTGGCCGCGGTAGGAGTTCTGTCCCTTGCCCGCGCTGATCCCCTTGCTGATGATCGTGCTCTTCGTGTTGCGGCCGATGTGGATCATCTTGGTGCCGGTGTCGGCCTGTTGCATGCCGTTGACCACCGCCACCGAGTAGAACTCGCCGATGCTGTCGTCGCCCTGCAGGATCACCGACGGGTACTTCCAGGTGATCGCCGATCCGGTCTCGACCTGGGTCCACGAGATCTTCGCCCGTGCGCCGGCCTTGCCGCGCTTGGTCACGAAGTTGTAGATGCCGCCGACGCCGTTCTCGTCACCCGCGTACCAATTCTGCACCGTGCTGTACTTGATGCTCGCATCATCGAGTGCGACCAACTCCACGACCGCGGCGTGCAACTGGTTCTCGTCGCGCTTCGGTGCGGTGCACCCCTCGAGGTACGAGACGTACGCGCCCTCTTCGGCGACGATCAGCGTCCGCTCGAACTGCCCGGTGTTGGCGGCATTGATGCGGAAGTAGGTCGACAGCTCCATCGGACAGCGCACGCCCTTCGGGATGTACACGAAGGAGCCGTCGGAGAAGACGGCCGAGTTGAGCGCGGCGAAATAGTTGTCGGAGGCCGGCACGACCGAGCCGAGGTACTTCTTGACCAGCTCGGGGTGCTCCTTCACGGCCTCGCCGAAGGAGCAGAAGATCACGCCTTCCTTGGCCAGCGTCGCCTTGAAGGTGGTGCCCACCGACACCGAGTCGAAGATCGCGTCGACCGCGACGCCGGCGAGCAGCTTCTGCTCGCTGAGCGGGATGCCGAGCTTCTCGTAGGTCTCGAGCAGCTTCGGGTCCACTTCGTCGAGCGAGCCGAGCGGCTTCATCGACTTCGGCGACGAGTAGTACGCGATCGACTGGTAGTCGATCGGGGGGTAGTGCACGTTCGGCCAGGTCGGCTCGGTCATCTCGAGCCACCGGCGATAGGCCTTCAGGCGCCACTCGAGCAACCACTCGGGCTCTTCCTTCTTGGCGGAGATGAAGCGCACCGTCTCCTCGGTCAGCCCGGGGGGCAGCGTGTCCATCTCGATGTCGGTGACCCAGCCGTGCTTGTACTCACGGTTGACCAGCGTTTCCATCTCCGTACTCACGAAGCCTCCTCGACTGCGTTCTGGTCGCCGTCATGGGCGATCCGATAGCTGCACGTGCCACAGCCGCCCGCAATGCGCGAACGGCGCTCAATGGGAACACCGAAGACCTGCGCCAGGAACTTCTCCTCCGCGGCACAGACCTCGGGAAAGCGTTCAGCAATCAGGCGATGCGGACAGTTGTGCTCCGTCAGGAGCCCACCTGAGGCCGCCGCCACCCAGGTCGCCATGTACCCTTCGGCATCGAGGATCCGAGCGACCACTTCGCCCCGACGATCCGGTGCCACCCCGCGCGTCTCCAGCTCGAGCCGGGCCGCCAGCGAGGCGTACTGCTGCTCCAGCAGGGCCACGGCCGCCCCCCGGCCCTCCGTCGCCACGACGTGGTCGAGGAGGTCGGCCACCGTCCGCTCGTAGCGGTCAGGGAAGAGCCCGTGTCCCTTGGGACTCAGCCGGTAGACATGCGCCGGCGCCCCGACACCCTTCGGCGTCCGGTCGAAGATCACGGCGCCATCCGCCTCGAGTTCCTTGAGGTGGTGTCGCACGGCGTTGAGCGAATACCCCAGCACCGCGGCGAGGTCCCCCGCCGTCGCCCCACCCTCGCGCTTCAGGTGCAGGAGGATCACGCCACGCGGTCCCCGGTGCCCGAGAGGGCCGGAGGTACCAATATCATCCGCGTGGTGCAGGGCCGAAGTTGCCATAGACCCGGATTTTACTGGGAAATCGGGGATTTGTCAATTCGCACCAGAGGAATGGGGCGAAAGGGACGGTCCTCCCGGGCGGCACGCATCAGCCGCGGAAAATGGGACGCGGCTTCGCCGCGCTTGGTGAAAGGTGAAACGGCATCGAAGCCCCCTTTCACCTTTCACGTTTCACCCCGCGCAGCGAAGCTGCGCCCCCCCCTAAAACCACCTACCCACGCGCAGGAACACCGCTTGCCGCCCAAGGTCGTTCCAGCCGTATTCGACGCGGACCGGTCCGAGCGGGGTCTCGGTCCCGAGTCCAACGCGGGCACCCAGCAGCCACCCCTCGCCTCCGAAGAGCGGGCCGATCACGTGGAAACCGGGGTCGCGGGGGGAGACGCCCGCCGTGCCCGGGTCGCGTGCGAAGGTACTGCGCCCGACCGCGCCGGTGAGGCGCAGCCAGAGCGGGCCCAGAAAGCGGCGCGAGAGGGTGAGTGCGGTGGAGAGCTCCCGGTCGCCGCGGCGTTCACCGAGGTGGAGTCCGGGAAAGCCGTCTTCTCCGCCAAGCGGGAAGGTGAGCTGTGACGGAAGCTCATCACCCATCCCGGCACGGACCTGGTGCTCGAGGCGGAACGGTCCGATCGCACCACGGAAACGGATATCGAGCGCGGCGAGGGAGTAGATGTCGGTCGCCGCGAGATCGAGCCGCGCGAGCCGGCGGCGATCCCCGGTGAGCTTTTCCACCGTCACCCGCCCCCCGAGCGCCGTGCCGTCGTTGCGCTCGCGGGTGAGCAGGTCGGTGTCGCGCCAGCTCCGCCATTCGGCGGTGGCCGTCACACGAAATCCTTCGGTCAGTTGCCGCTCCACGCCAGCGGTGGCCACCACCTCGCGGATGTCGTCCACCGCCAGCTCCAAGCCATCGACATCGAAGCGACGGAGATCTTCGCCGCCGAACTGGAGCGTCCCGACCGGCGAGAAGGCGGGTTGCCCCAGCAGCGTCGGCCGACGCGCCGCGAGGAGGAGATCGCTCCTGTAGCGCCCGAGAAGCAGGAGCACCGACCCCTCGCCGTGCAACAGCGGCACCTGGCGGTCGAGCGCCCCCGCCCAGAGGCGGCCGCCAAGTTCCGTGTCGTAGGCGAGCCCGAGACCGGCGACGCGTTGCGGCAAGCGTCGCAAGGTGGGCGCGAAGGCCAGCGTGTCCCCCCCCCCGGTTGGTCCGAGCCACACTTCACGGAACACTTCCCGCTCGGCGAGTTCTCGCAGGCGCTGACGGAGCAGCGGGGGATCGATCCGATTGCCTGCGTCGAGGTCAAGCGTGCGACGGAAGAGTCGGACGGCCGATGGATCGCCCGCCTCGCCGTCCACGCGGTGCACCAACGTCGGCATGGGGGGGGGAGACTGCGCGGGCTGACCGCCAAGTGCGTCCAGGCACGACCAGCCGGCGAGCGCTTCCCGCCCCGCTGCATAGCCGAGCGCCATCAGCGAGTCGACGGCGGCGGGCGAGAAGTCGAGCGAGCCGAAGCCCCCGACACGAGTGCGCACACGCAGGTCGGTCGGACCGAGCGAATCGGCCGGTTGACGAAAGAGCCAGTTGAGGAGCCGATCGGCAACCACGAAGGGTGACTCGAGATTCAGCGTGTCCGTGGGTTCTTCCGTCACGTCGCTCACGATCACCCGCGACGCCCCGAGACCGCGCGCGACAGCGATCGGAATGTTGGCCGAGAGTCCACCGTCGGTCAGCATCCTGGCGCCGATGCGCTCGGGCGGGAAGACCAGCGGCACCGCCGTGCTCGCGCGCACGGCCTGCGCGAGGTCGCCGCCGCCGAGGATGACGACACTGCGATCAGCGAGGTCCGTCGCCACGACGCGCAATGGGATCGGGAGTCGATCGAAATCGCCACGAGCGATCAGATTGCCGCGCAGCAACTCTGCATTGAGCAAGGCATGCACGCTTGCCAGACGGACGGTGCTGCCCTGCAGGGCAAAGCCTCCCTCACCTTCCTCCCACCGCACCAATGGCAAGAGGGCACCCCATGCCAGGGGACCGCGCGGCTCGCCGCTCCCGAACGCTCCGGCGAGTGGCAGCGAACGCACCAGCGAGTCGAGTTCTGTCGCCGTGAATCCACTCGCCGCCAGTGCCCCCACAATCGCGCCCATGGAGGTGCCGACGATCATCTGTGGGCGCACACCTGCCTCGTCCAGCGCGCGCAACACGCCGATGTGCGCGAGCCCCTTCGCACCGCCGCCACTGAGCACCAGCACGGTCGGCGGAGCGGCACACGCAGGGGCCTGAGCCATGGCCGGTGACGCGAGGCACAGTGCCGCGAGGAGGGGGAGAAAGCGCATCCGCGAAACGTAACGCGCCGCGAGAAAGAGAGACCGTCCCAACTCCCCGTGAGGCGGGCCCCCCTTGCGCCGCTTCGCGGGGGTTCCTACTCTCTCCCCGTCACGCAGTGCGGCACCCCCTTGCCGCTTCCACCAGCCGGCCCTGTCCGGAGGACCTTCAATGCCGTACATCATTACCGAACCATGCATCGGCGTGAAGGACCGCGCCTGTGTGGACGTCTGCCCCGTCGACTGCATCTACGAGGGCGAGGACCAGCTCTACATCCACCCCGACGAGTGCATCGACTGCGGTGCCTGCGAGCCGGAGTGCCCGGTCAGCGCGATCTTCCCCGAAGAGGACGTGCCGAGCGACCAGGAGCCGTTCATCGCGAAGAACAAGGACATTTTCGATTCGGACACGCCGCCGGGGCGGCCGCGGAAGTAGTTGTGATGTTGGATGTTGGATATTGGGGGGACCGCTTCACCCGAAGGGTGAAAGGCGAGTGGAAGCCCGAACATTTCGGAGCCAACCAACGTCCAACATCCAATATCCAACATCCCAACAAGAGAACCGCCCCCGTCGCCAGAAGCGCCGGGGGCAGTTTTTTGTGGCAGGTCAACTACGGTCTGGCGGAGATGGAGGGAGATGTACCATCAGGGCCGCCACTGTGTATGACGCCACAACCCTCCGAATGTTTCACACCTGAGAATCCAGGAAGCTCTGGAGGGCTTCGTTCACCGTGGCCGGACGTTCCACCGGTGGAAGGTGCCCGGCCCCCTCGACCACCACCAATTGCGATCCCGGGATCCCCGCGACCATCCGCTCCGCCGCGGCGGGCGGGGTGAGTTGGTCCTCTGCGCCCACGACAACCAGCGTCGGAAGCCCGGTCAGGGTGGGCAGCAGGTCGGTGCTGTCCGCCCGGTCCCGCATCGCCACGAGGGCCGCCATGATCCCGGCCACTGAGCTGCCGGCCATCTGACGATCTAGTCCCTCACGCACGCTCGAAGGGGTGCCCGCGGCGAAGAGCTTCTCGCCCATCGCGGTGGCGATCGCGCCGGCCCCCTCCTCCGCCGCCTTCACGATCGCGGCATCGCGGCCCGCACGGCCCGCTTCGTCATCGGCCTCGGCCTTGGTGTCGAGGAGTACCAATCCGCGCACTCGGTCGCGGTGCCGGCGAAGGAACTCGAAGGCGAGGTACCCACCCATCGACAGCCCGGCAAAGACCACGCGGTCGATCTCCAGCACGTCCAGCAGCGCGGCCAGGTCGTCCGCATGCTGTGCGAGCGTAGTCCCCCCCCCACCGAGCGGGGACGCGCCGAAGCCTCGGAGATCGGGGGCGAGCAACCGATGCCCGGTGATCCCCTCGAGCTGCGCACGCCACATGGTGCGGTCGAGCGGGTAGCCGTGCACGAAGAGCACCGGCACACCACCCTGACCTGCTTCGTCGAGCGCCAGCGTGGTCCCGTCGGCCAGTCGCACGATGCGCGGTGCGGCCGTCAGCGCGGCGATGATATCGTCGGGCACTGCCACGGGACGCTCATCGTTGTCGATGCACACGAAGACAATCTCAGCCACCGCCACGAGGCGCTGGTCGCGCGTACGCACCGCTTGCTGGCGCAACGTGAAGGATGTGCGGCCACGTCCGACGAGCGTCACCTCGAACGCGAGGACATCGCCTGGCCACGCACCGGCGTGAAAGTCGATCGTGCAGCGGCGCACCGCAGGCCACACCCCTGCTCGCGTGAAGGCGTCCATCCCGGGACCGCGCGCCAGCAGCTCCCAGCGCGCCCGCTCGAACAGCGCCAGATAGGCCGCCTGATTCAGGTGCCCGAACGCATCGCATTCGTCAGGGTAGAC
>JAABRY010000045.1 GCA_011390645.1 Gemmatimonadota bacterium | reverse complement strand
TGCCCCGCTCGCACAGGATCACGTTGGGATTGCCGGCCGCGAGGATGTACTCCGCGGAGAGGAGCAGCTCGGAGATGGTCGACGCGAGCCCGCGCTTCAGGAGGACGGGCAGGCGCTGGCGACCGGCCTCCTTGAGGAGCGAATAGTTCTGCATGTTGCGCGCGCCGATCTGAATGATGTCGGCCGATTGCGCCACGAGTTCGAGTCCGGCTGGGTCCATGGCCTCTGTGACGATCAAGAGCCCGGTTTCCGCACGTGCCTGCTCCAGCGACTCG
>JAABRY010000044.1 GCA_011390645.1 Gemmatimonadota bacterium | reverse complement strand
CAGCAACTCGAGTCCGAGCTTGCCCAGACCCTGAAACGCGTAGGGCGACGAGCGCGGCTTGAAGGCCCCGGCCCGGAGGACGGTTGCCCCGGCCGCCTTGACCTGGCGGGCCGCAGTGAGGATCTGCTCCTCGCTCTCGACGGAGCAGGGACCGGCCATGATGATCACGTCGCGGCCACCGACGAACGAGCCGTCCGCCAGCGGGACACGCGTGGGCTCCGGCTTCCATTCGCGTGAGACCTGCTTGTACGGCTTGGAGACGTGGATCACCTCGGCCACGCCGGCCAGTCCCGCCAGCGATGAGGATTCCACGCGGCCGTCGTTGCCCACAAGACCAACGGTGGTGCGCTGGCGCCCCGGCATCGGGCGCGCCTCGTAGCCCATCGTCTCGATGGCCTGCACCACGCCAGTGACTTCGGCTTCGGTCGCGCCCTGCTTCATCACGATCAACATCTGGGACCCTTCCCGCGGGGGGTGTTAGCTGGTGGCGACGTGCTCGCCCAGGCGGACGCCGACGATGGTGGAGACGCCCGGTTCCTGCATGGTGACGCCGTACACGCTGTCCGCCGCCTGCATCGTCCGCGGATTGTGCGTGATCACGAGGAACTGGGTCTGCGACTTGAACTCCTCGAGCAGTCGCAGGAAGCGACCGACGTTGGCGTCGTCAAGCGGCGCATCCACTTCGTCCATCAGGCAGAACGGGCTCGGCTTCGTCAGGTAGATCGAGAAGAGCAGCGACACGGCGACCAGCGTGCGCTCCCCGGACGAGAGGAGGTGAATCCGCTGCGTCTTCTTGCCGCGCGGCGCGGCGTGAATCTCGATCTCGCCCTCGAGCGGGTCATCGGGGTTGCTGAGGCGCAGGTCGCACTCCCCCCCCCCGAAGAGCGTCTGGAAGACGTTCACGAAGTTGGTGCGGATCGCGGCGAATGTTTCGGCGAAGAGCGCGCGTGCGGTGCCGTCGATCTCCTTGATCGCCTGCAACAGCGCCTGTCGGCCGGCGACCAGGTCGTCGCGCTGCGCCTGCAGGAAGGCCAGGCGCTTGCTCTCCTCCGCGTGCTCCTCGACCGCGATCGCGTTGACCGGCCCGATGGCCTCGAGCGCCGCGGTGACCCGTTCCGTCTCGGCCGCGAGCGTGTCGAAGTCGAGCTCCAGCACCGGGGCGGCCTCGAGCAGCACGTCAAACGGCCGCTTCCATTCGGTCTCGACGCGCTCGATGATGCGCTTGCGCTCCGCGGTCGCCTCGGTGACGCCGAGTTCAAGGCGATGGTGCTCCTCGCTCATCGCCTCGACGGTCCGACGCGCCTCGGTGAGATCTGCCTCCGCCGTGGCCAGCTTCGTCTCGGCGGCCTGCAACGCACCTTCCGCTTCCCCGGCCGCTGTTTCGAGTGCGACCAGCACGGCGCCGCGTTCGTCGCGACCACCCTGCCATTGCGCCCGTTGTGCCTCGAGCTCGGCGGTGTCGGCATCGAGGCGCGCGATCTCCTCGGTGCGTGCGGTCCCCGCCTGTTCGGCCTCGGTGATGATGCGGGTCGCTCGCGCTGCCGATTCCTGTGCGGCACGCAGGCGGGCGGCGATGTGCGCCTCTTGCACCTGCCACTGCGTGCGGGCCTCGCGGGCCGTTTCCTGTTCCCCCTCGAGTTCGCCGAGTTGGGCGCGCGTCGTGACCAACGCCTCGTCGAGGCGCACGCGTGCGGTTTGCACCTCCGCGAACTGCGCCTCGGCCTGGGTGCGCCGTTGTTCCGCGCGACCCGCGCGCTCTGCCAGACGTTCGAGCTGGGTCGTCGCCTCCTGCAATTCGCGGTCGAAGTTCTGCACCCGGCGCGCGAGATCCTCGCGAGCAGCCACGGCCTGGCGCTCGGCCTCGCGCAGCGTCGCTGCTGCCTGCTCGGCTTCGTTGGCGACCTGTTCAGCCGCGGCCAGCTCGGCGTGCGTCGCATCGCGTCGGACATTGGCCGCGGTGAGTGCGGCGCCGGTCGACTCGACTTCGCGGGCGAGTGACTTGAGCTCGGCGCGACGGCGAATCGGGCCGGAGGCAGCGGCGGGGCCGGTCAACCAGACTGCGCCGTTGCTGCGTCGCAGTGCGCGCCCCGCGGTGTCGAGGACCTCCGACCCGCCGACCAGCGCTGCGACCCACGCTTCCGCGCGCGGCTCGACACGGAGTCGGGCGTCAATCCCCCCCCCACGGCTCGCCGGTCCCGGCTCGACCGGCAGGAGGATCAGCGTGCCAGGCTGCTCCGCCTGGTGCCACGCCTGGATGTCACGCACGGTGGCATCGTCCTTCACGAGCACGGCGTGCACGAAGTCGCCGAGCATCTGTTCGGCGAGCTCGGCCTGATCGCCGTCGGTGCTGATGCTGTCGGCGAGCGCGCCGATGATGCGATCACCAAACCGTTCGCGCACGGCCAGCAGGGCTGCCGCCGCTGGTGCCATGCCGACCCGGTCGCGCTCGAGGGCCTCGAGTGCGGCGCGACGTGCCGTGAGCTTGGCGAGGTCCTCTTCAAGGGTACGGCGTTCCGCGAGTTCGCGGGCTTCGCGGTCGCGCGTTTCACGCAAGCGCAGGCGCGCCTGCTCGGCGTCGGCGGCCCCGTGACGCGAGGCCTCCGCATGGCGCTCGGCCACGGCCGTGGCGTCCACGAGCTTTTCGCCGGTGGACTTCCGTTCCTGCTCCAGATGCGCCCGGTGGGACTCATCCTGAGCCCGACGTTCCGCAATCGAGGCCAACTCGCCGTCGAGCGCAGTGCGCTCACCCTCCAACGAGCGCTGCTGCTGTGCCGCCTGCTGCAGCTCCTGCTCCATGCGGCGTACGACGTCCCGTTGGCCGGAAAGGCGCTGGCGCACGGCCTGCTCGGCTTCGGTCCGGCCAGTCAGCTCCTCGTGGATCTGGGCATGCTCCCGCTCGGCGGCACCCTGCTCCTCCTGCGCCGATTCGAGGTCGATGCGTGCCTGCTGCAGACGCACTTCGAGATCGCTGCGCTCCGCGGCTGCCCGCTGGCGCCGGGACGCCGCCGAGGCGAGTCGTTCGGAAGCGACCGCGAGGTCGCCGTCGAGTTTGCCCACCTCGAGCCGCGTGCGGCCGAGGTCTTCAACGACGGCGGTACGGTGCCGTTCGGCGGCCTGACGCTGCTGGACGGCCTGCTCGCGCGCGGCCGCGCTCTGCTCGAGACGCGCACGCGCCTCGGGCAACCGCTCGTTGAGGTCCGCGTGACGCTGCTCGAACGCTTCGGTGTCGAGCGCGAGTCGCTCGAGGGTACGTCGGGCGAGGGTGAGGGTCAGCGCGAACTTCTCCTCACTCAGTGCCACGTGCCGCTCGGCCTTCCCCTTTTGCCGGGCGAGCGAGCGCAACTGCGACTGCACCTCGGCGATGAGGTCTTCCAGGCGCTGCAAGTCACCGGCGGTCTCTTCCAGACGCCGCGAGGTGGTGTGCCGACGGTCGCGATACAGTCCGACGCCCGCCGCTTCCTCGAACAACGACCGACGCTCTTCAGCGCGATCGGAGAGGAGGAGGTCGATCATCTTCGCTTCGATGACGACACCCGCGTCGGAGCCGAGCCCGGTGCCGCGCAGCAGGTCCTGGATGTCGCGCAGGCGCGCGGGGGCACGGTTCAGGAGGTAGTCACTCTGTCCGCTGCGCGAGAGGCGGCGCGTGATGACCACCTCAGTGTACGGCGTGGGCAACTCGCCCTCGCTGTTGTCGAGGTACAGCGAGACCTCGGTCACGTTCACCGGGCGGCGCGTGGCCGCCCCCTGGAAGATGACGTCCTCCATCTTGCCGCCGCGCAGGAGGCGGGCGGATTGCTCGCCGAGCACCCAGCGGACGGCGTCCGAGACATTGGACTTGCCGCACCCGTTGGGGCCCACGATGGAAGTGACGCCCTCATCGAAGGTGAGGGTGACGGTATCGGCGAACGACTTGAAGCCGGACAATTCCAGCTTGGTGAGCTTCATGAGGTCATCGGGATGGGGTCAGGTCCAGGGTCGGCCCCTCACCGGGCGCCGACGGAACCCGCTAAGATAGCCGCCCCGGGGCGCTCTCGCAGGGGTGGATCAGGTCCCGGTTGGCGCCTCGGAGAGGACGAAGTAGGGGCGTCCGAGTCGGCGGCCCACCGCGTCGGCCTCATCCCGGGTGGGGAAGGGGCCGATGACCACACGATAGGGGTCGGCTGGATCCGTCGGATTGAGGAGTCGGGCCGCGAACCCGCCATCGCGGAGTTGCTGGGCGAGGGCCTGTGCCCATTCGCGGTTCTGGGACGAGGAGATCTGGAGATAGATGTCGCCGGACGGCACCGGCGTGGTGACGGGGAGCGAATCGACCCCGGCGACCGCGGGCTCAGCAGGGTCGGGTTCCGGGGTCACGGGCTCGACCTCCGCCACGACGGGTGGAGGCTCCATCGCGGCGGGGGCCTCTGGCGACCACGGAATGGCGAGGTACACATCTCCTGCGGCCCCCACCAACCGGGTCCGCTCCGTCGGTGTGGTGCCGGTGAGTTCCCAGGCGACGACATCATCCCCGTCACGGATCACCAACGTGCGCCCGCCGGCGACGAGGGGAAGGTCCTCCGCCCATGGGGAGCGGATCGTCATGGCGACCTCGCGTCGCACGAGGTCCACGACCCAGATCGAGTCGCCGGACTCCGGCTGGGCGAGGAGCCACCGTCCGGAGCGATCCACACGCAATTCCTTGGCGGGTCCGGAAAGCTCGATCGTGGCGCGCTCATCACCGGTGAAACGGTCCAGCACGAGCACGTCACCCCGACCGCGGGCCACGTAGAGTCGGTGGGCGCTCGGGGAGAAGGTGGTGGTGATGGGCGCTCCGCGCAGACGGAGGAACTGCGGTTCATCGCTCCGACCCGACGGATCGAAGAGGACGACCCCTGAATCGGTCGTGACCGCGAGCAGGTCGCCATGCCAGCTCACCGTTGCCTGCCCGGCCGGGGCGGTGAAGCGACGCACCTCGCCATCTTCGCCGAGCAGTTGCAGGACATTGGTGGCGGGGAGGTAGGCCGCGACTTGCCCTCCCGGTCCGCGGAGCAGCTGCGGCGTTCCCCCCCCCTCCACGCTCGCGCGGTAGGTGGTCAGGGCGCGGGAGGAGAAGCGGACGGCACGACGGGCCGAGTCGAGCCCCAGGACAGCACCGTCGGGGGTGGCCGTGAGCTGTTGCGTGGCGGCCAGATGAATCCGGGTGCGCCGGGCCAGCAGGTCGATGCCGACCAGGCGTCCATCCGTGTCAACTGCATACACCATGCGGTCTTCCAGCTCGGTCCCCAGCGCACGGGCAATCTTCGGCACCCCGGAGGCCACCTGCCAGTCGAGCGGGGTCAGCGAGTCCGCGCGATAGAGTCGAGCGGACCCTCCTTCGCTGGGCAGCCGGAGCAAGGCTCCCTCAGCCGGCATCCCTGGCGGAACCCCACGCACGGCGGAGACGGTTTCCCCCCCCCCGCAGGCGGCGAGGAGGAGCAGCAACGTTGGCGCGTACCAGTGGGATCGGCTCAGAATGTTGGTCCCAGCGAGATGGTCCAGAAGGCGTTGGTTCCCGGTCGGGCCAACGGCTTGGCATAGTCGAAACGCAGGATCAGCAGGCCGAGCATGTTCACGCGGATCGAGGCACCCATCGAACGGAGGGGCACACGCACCGAGGTGAGGGATTCACCCTCGCGACGCGAACGGAAGGCGACTTCCGTTTCCGAGGTCCACGCGACCGCCGCGTCATAGAAGAGCGCGCCCTCAATCGGCGGGAAGCCGATCGGCATTCCCATTGACGGATTCAGGATCGGGAACCGCAGTTCGACATTGGCCACGGCGAACGAGGTCCCGACCAACTGATCGAGCGCGTCGCAGCCGGTGATCGTGCCGGGAGTGCTGTTGCCGCTGATGCACTCGTTCCGCCGGAAGGAGCCCGAGGTATAGCCCCGGAGGAAGTCAGGCCAGCCGATGAAGAGCGAGAAACGATCGGCATCCTCACCGGTGCGGCCGACATACATCGCCCGGGTGGCGAGGGTGAACGGGCCGACGATCTTGTCGTAGCGGCGCATGTCGGCCGTCACCTGCGTGTAATTCCACCCGCCAAAGGTCGGCGCGATCTCGAAGCGAGACCGCCGCCCGATCATCGGGCCAACATAGCCGAAGAGGGTGTTGTCATCGACCAGCGCGAGGGACGGCTGGATGTAAGCCGTGGATTCGAGGCGGTTGCGCTCGATCGTCGGGTCGCGCGTGAGCAGGCCGGAGAACGGGTCGAAGAATTCATTGATGCTGAGAATGGCGTCGTCGACGGCCGTGGCGCGGATGCCGCCCTCGATCCGCCGGAAGCGCGAGATCGGATACGATGCCTGGGCGAATGCCGACCGCAGCACGATGCGTCGGATGTTGGTGACGAAGACGTTCTCGAAGCTCTCCGGCACCGCCCGGATCTCGCTCCCCTGGAAGAAGAAGTAGGGATCCTGCTGCAGGCCGACGGCGAAGTTGGTGCGGTTGCCGTAATTGGCATAGGCTGCCAGGATCTGGGCCTCGTCCAGTCGTCCGTTGACGTAGCCGCCGAAGATCAGCTGCTTGTCGCCCAGCATGTCGGAGAGTGAGACGGTCGTGCCGCCGAAGAAGCCGCGACCGAAGTTGTCGCGTACATACCCGATGCTCGGCCGCGCGACGTAATCCGGCGAGAAGCCGACCTTGTACTTCCGCTCGGTGAAGGTGCTGGTGTCGGGCAACGCGAGCGACGCCGAATCCAGCAACGCCATGATCGAGAGGGCACGAGGCGGCCGGAGGGAATCAGGGAGCGGCACGAGCGAGTCCGCCGGGCGCAGGCCACCGGGGGCACGGTAGAGCGCGCTCCCGCCAGCAGGCTCCGGCGTCGAATCCGTCACCGCGAGTGTGGTGTCGCGTGCTGGCGTGACCGCCCGAAGGAGTGCACCCGAGGCGGAGGCGAGGACCATTCCCGGTTCCCACGGGAGCTGCTTGAGTGACCGCGGGTTGTCCAGCGTGTACACGTCGTACTCGCCGTCCTCGTAATACACGAACGCGATCTTGTCGGCGCCCGATGCCCAGGAGATCACCGGCGACAAGGGCGTGATGCCCTGTGCCCCCGTGTAGAAGTCGGTCAACTGATAGACGAGCGAATCCGCGGTCTCGAACAGGAAGATGTTGCTGACGCCGTTGCGGTCCGAGACGAACGCCAGTGAACGACCGTCGGGGCCCCACTGCGGGTTCATGTTCTTGCCGGCGTCCATCCCAGGGAGGACGGCAATGCGACCCGTCGCGACATCGTAGGTGGCGATCCGGTAGTTCCCGAACCGCAGCAGGTCGAAGTCGGTAGCCGGACCGCGGTCGGTCGTGAATGCGATCGTGCGACCATCCGGCGACCACACCGGGTGGAGATCCGCATACCGGTCGTTGGTCAACTGCTGCAGGTTGGTCCCGTCGGCATCAATCACGAAGAGGTCGGACCAGCCGTTGGTCTGTCCGGTGAAGATCAGCCGCTTGCTGTCGGGGCTCCAGGACGGCGTCGTGACGCCGTGCAGGTCCACCGAGATGCGTCGGACTTCCTTGTTGCGCACGGGATCGACAATGACGATGTCGTCCTTGGGGCCGCGCTTGGCTGCAAAGGCGATGTACTTGCCATCCGGCGAGAAGCTCGCCGCCGAATTGATGAAGCGGAACGTCTCGTAGTTGCTGCTCCAGGTGCTCTTGAGGAGTCGGCGGATCGGCTCGCCGGTCTCGCCGTTGGCGAGCCAGAGGTCGACGAAGAAGAAATCCTTCTCCGAGAAGTAGGCGACCAGCTTGCCGTCCGGTGACATCGTCGGCGCGAGGTGGAGCGTCCCGTCGCTGATGTCCTCGGTGAGCAGCGGGGTGGCCACCGCGCTCGCCTTGACCTGCGTGGTCAACTGCGGGATGTACGTCTTCTGGACGGCGTCGCGCCACTGGTCGCCGAGCTGGACGAAGTCCATCCCGATGACGCGGCGGAAGGCGCCCTCGAGGGAGCCTGCGCGCGAGGCGAGGAGGATGGCCCCGATGGCCTCGTCACCCCAGCGCTCGCCGATGTAGGAGAGGATGGCGTGCCCGAAGCGATAGGGGAAGATCCGCGGATCCGTTTCGAGCTGCCGGATCGTGGGCAGCGTGCCTTCGGCGGCGGCATCGCGCAGCCACATCGCGGTGTTGGGATTGACCGGACCGATCGAGAGGTACTCGGCCATGCCCTCGACAAACCACAGCGGCGGGTTCACCGCGATGATCGTCTGCAGTCCCCCCCCCGCACGGCCACCGGCCCAGATGTCGTACTGGAACTGGTGCACCATCTCGTGCTGCAGGACGTGGGCAACGTCGGCGTAGGCGCCGGTCATCGGAATCACGTTGCGGTGGCGCAGGAAATCGGTGAAGCCGCCCGTGCCTTCGCCTACCTCACCTGGCGTGGTGTTGGTCTGCTGGAAGTCCGAGTGCGAGGCGTACAGGATGATCGGCTTCCGCTCGACAAAGCGGTGGCGCAGGATCGTGGAGAGCATCGCATACGACCGCTCGGCCATGCGGGCCACATCGTAGGCGGACTCGCGCGCATCGTCGTAGAAGTAGACGTCGAAGTTCGCCGTCTCCAGGATGCGGAAGTCGAACTTGGTGTACTGGACCTTGTTCTGGCCGAAGTACTGCGCCCCGGCCTGCACGGGCAGGGCGAGCGACGCAACAAGAAGAACAGCGGCGAGACGGCGCATCACATCGAACCTTTCGTCCCGCAGAGCGGGTCAGGGGCCGGACAGCAGCGCGGGCGCATCCTGCCAGAGACGCTCCAACTGGTAGAACGCCCGGCTTTCCGGGTGGAACAAGTGGACCACCACGTCCACGAAGTCGAGCAATGCCCACCGACCCGTCGGCAGGCCCTCCACATGATTGGCCGGATAGCCGGCCTCGTCGAGCGCCTTGAGCACCCCGTCCGCGATGCCGCGCACGTGGGCATCGGAGGTACCTGAGGCGATCACGAAGAAATCTGCCGCGTCACTCAAGCCGCGAAGATCGAGCACCGTGATCCGCTCGCCCTTCCGGTCCTCGATCGCCTCGACCACACGACCAACAGGATGTGGCAGCCGCTGGCTCGGCAACTCAGCCATGCGTCGGCTCCGGTGTCCCGTCTTCAACCTGCCAGCACACGGCCCACGCGCCGATCCCGACGTGCGTCCCCAGGACACCGGTCGCGGGTCCGACCAACACCTCACGGGGCTGGAAGGCGGCGATCAGCGCCGTTCGCAACCGCTCAGCCATTTCGGGGGCTTCGGCGTGGGCCACCCCGAATCGGACCGACTGCGGACGCGGAGTCAACCGCTCCTTCAGCATCGCGAGGACGCGCGGCACCAGTTGGTCGCGCCCGCGCACGCGATCTGCCGGTTGAATCCGTCCCTCGGCGTCCACGGTCAGAATCGGTTTGATGTCGAGCATTCCTCCGAGCCAGGCTCGTCCCTTGGATACGCGTCCAGAGCGAATCAGGTTCTCGTACGTGTCCACGGTCAGGAAGATCCCTGATTGGTCTCGGACGCGGGTCAGCTCTTGTCCGATCTCCGGTCCGGTGAACCCCATTTCGGCCAACTCGACGGCACGCAGCGCCAGCAATCCGACACCGTACGTGGCCGATCGCGAGTCCACGAGCGTCACCTTGTCGATCCCGGCAGCATCCACCGCGGCCTTGGCCGAGGCGAGTGTCCCCGAAAGCCGCCCGGAGAGAAGGATACCGACCACCTCGTCGGCCTCCTCCCGAGCGGCCCGGAACGCCTTCACGAACTCGGCCGGAGCAGGCTGCGAGGTGGTGGGCAGTTCCTTCGCGGTGCGCAGGCGTCGATAGAACTCGTCGGGCTTCAGGTCGATCCGGTCGCGGAACGTTTCCTCGCCGAACATCACCTGCAATGGTACCACCACGATGTCGTGTCGATCGAGAATGGCATCACTCAGGTCGTTCGACGAATCCACCACGATGGCGATGCGCTTTCGCTCGACGTGGGCCAGACGCCGGTGCTGGGCGCGCATGTCTTCGGCCTTCCGGGCCGTGACCACGCCCCAGCGCTCGGCGCAGGTAAAGACGGCTTCCGGGGTGTCCGTATGCACATGGATCTTCAGGATGTCCCCGGCCACCGCCACCACGACTGACCCGCCGAAGGTATGCATCATCGCCCGGACGTCGTTGGCGGGCGGCAGGCCGTCACCGCGGACCAGCACCTCCGTGCAGAACTGGAAGTCTCGTTCCGCGGCCACGTCCGCGAAGGCCGCCGGGACGGTTGCCTCAAGATCTGCGGTGCTCGGGGCCGGACGAATCGGGTCGCCGTTGATGAAGCGGACGAAGCCCTCCACCATCAGCACAAAACCCTTGCCACCGGCATCGACGACGCCGGCATCCTTCAGGACCTTCATCAGTTCCGGGGTGTGGGCAAGGACGCGCTCGGCTTCCTTGTGCAGACGGCGGAGAAATACGGAAATGTCCGCCGAATCCGCGGCGGCCAGCTCGGCGGCGACGGCCGCATCGCGGGCGACGGTGAGGATCGTGCCTTCGCGCGGCTCATCGAGCGATCGCTCCAGCGTCTCGGCCCCGTGTCGTACTGCCGCCGCGACCTGTGCCGCGCTAGCCGTGGGACGGTCCGCGAGTCCTTCCGCGAAGCCCAGCAGGAAGTGCGCGAGCATCATGCCGGAGTTGCCACGTGCGCCGAGCACCGCGGCACGCGCAGCCGTCCGGGCGGTATCGGGGAGTGAGGCGTCGCCGAGGGCACGCAGGGCGTCAGCCACCGCGCGCAGGGTCAAGGAGAAGTTGGTGCCGGTGTCGCCGTCGGGGACGGGGAAGACGTTGATCCGGTTGAGCTCGTCGCGGCCAGCAGCCACCCAGTCACTGGCCGCGAAGAAGCCCCGGGCGAGACGGGGTCCGTCAAGGTACCCGATCCCGACCGGGGCGGTCACTCAGCCCTCGGCGATGATGTTGACCTTCACTTCGCCGTGCACGTCATGGTGGAGCTTCACGGACACGCTGTGAAAGCCGAGTTCCTTGAGCGGGTGCTCCATCTCGATCTTCCGCTTGTCCACCGTCAGGCCCTTCGCCTCGAGCTGCTCGGCGATGTCCCCAGCGGTGACCGAGCCGAAGAGCTTGCCATCCTCGCCGGCCTTGGCGGTGAAGTCGAGGCTCACCGCGCCCAGCTTGGTCGCGAAGGCCTGCGCCTCAGCGCGCTCGGCGGACTCCTTGGCCTGCCGGGCCTTGGCCTCACCAGCGATCCGCTTCTTGTTGCCCTCGGTGGCCTCGAAGGCCAAACCGCGGGGGAGGAGGAAGTTGCGGGCATAACCGGGCTTCACCCGGACCAGGTCCCCGGCCTTGCCGAGGGAGGGCACCGCTTCGCGCAGAATCAGTTCCATCATCTCACATCTCTCCGGAAGGCAGCGGCCAGCGCCGCCGCAAGTCGAGCCAGGTATCAGCTGCGCCAATCACGGCGCAGGCCACGGCCAATGGTAACAGGAACGGCACCATCACGAACAGGAGCACGGTGTAGATCGGTGACAGCGTGGCCGTGATCCATCGCACCACCGCCAGGCCCCGTGCGGCGTAGAGCCCACCCACGGCCACCAGGAGGTTCTGCGCGATCACGGCCAGGGGGCCTTCAGGCGCAGCGATTGCGGCCCCGAGCGCCAGCACCAACAGCCAGATGACGTGGTCATTGAACCGGAAGGTTCGGAACCACCCCGGCGCTGGACCCACGGGGGCCGACGCGACCCGGTGATACCAGGTGGCGGCGAGCGCACCCCCGGCCAACGCCGTCAGAAACAAGAGCGCCGGGAAGAAGTCACCCATCGCGCGGGTCGCGGCCGCCAACTGCGCGGCCAACTCGCCGCTGGCTCCTGCAGCGATCCCGGCGCCCTCGGGGGGCAGCTCCGGCATTTCCGGGAAGACCAGTCGCCAGCCCGTCCACAGTGTGGTCACGACCGCGGCACGGAGATCGGCCCAGCGGATCCCGAAGGCGGCAGACCAGCCGATCGTGGCAACGGTCGCGGCGACTGCCGCAACCACTGCACGGCCGAAGCCGCTCCGGATTCCGGTCAGGGAGGCGACCACGAAGGCGCCGGTGAAGAACAGGCCGGCAGAGCGCACGAGTTGCTCGGAGAGGTTGCCCGGCACGCGCCAGAGCGAGACCGCGGCCAGGGCCGTCACCCCGATCCAGAACCACTCCCGCCACGTGCGCGGACGGGAAAGGAGCAACAACAACGCTACTGGGCCGAGGAAGAAGACTTTCCACGGCGCCAGCAGGAGGTACCCCACCAACAGGAGCGGGGGAACGAAAGGCGAACGGCGCCCGGGGATACCGGGCACCGTCACGTCACTCGTCAGCCGCCGAAGCCCTTGATGTACGGGATCAGGGCAATCTGGCGCGCACGCTTGATCGCGGTGCCAAGCTGCCGCTGGTGGCGGGCGCAGGCTCCAGAGAGGCGGGCCGGCAGGATCTTGCCGCGCTCGGTCAGGAACCGGGTCAGCAGGCGCTCATCCTTGTAGTCCACGATCCGGACACCACTCTCGCAGATCGCGCAGGTCTTGTTGGGGCGAGCCATTATTCGTCCTCCTCGTCCTTGGAGGACGGCGCGACCGACATCTGCGCGCCCTCGTCGAGCACGATCAGGTGGCGGAGCAGTTGTTCGTCGAGCTTGAGCGCGCGCTCGAACTCCGGGAGCATCTCGCCGGTGGCATCGAACTTCGCCACGACGTAGTAGCCGGTCTCGCGCCCATTGACGGGATAGGCGAGCGTGCGCTTGCCCCAGTGATTGACGGCCACGGCCGCGTCGTCGCCCGACTGGGGGACGAGGGCATGGTACTTCTCGAGCTTTTCGGTGATGGCGGCCTCTTCGAGCACACTGTCGAAGATGTAGACCGCTTCATATGTGCGGACCATCGGCACCTTCCTTCGGTCGGAGAATCGCCCCGGCGCGGTGCGGCGCCGAGGAGGACAGATTGGGAACAGCCTCTAAGGATAGCGGACTGGGCCGAGGGGTGGTAGGGGAGGGGGGGAAGGAGGAAGGTGAAAGGTGAAACGTGAAACGGGGCCTCTACCTCGCTGTCAGGTGCGCTACGCGGGCGGAGGGCTTGGCCAGACCCCGTTTCACGTTTCACCTTTCACCTTTCCACGATCAACACCTCCTGCTCGCGACTGGCCGTCTGCTCGCCGGCCTGGACCGTCACGACGAGCCGGTAGGTGCCGGGACGGAGCTGCTGCAGGCCGAGGGTGCGGCGGACGATCGTGACGGGGCCGTCGCTGATTTCGTCGGAAGCGATGCTGATGCGCTCGCGCCGCCGTGTCTCGGCAGGGATGACCTCGAAGGTGGTGCGGTACGGGGTGCCGGCTGGGAGCCCGCGAAGCTGGAACCATAGCTCGGCGTCGCCCCGTTCAGGCCACGCGCCGAGGGTGTTGATGGGGAAGTCGCCGCCGGCTGGCCAGTTCAGGCCTCCGTCGATGCCAGTGACCACGTCGGATAGCGTGAGTCCGGCACCTTCGTCTACGTCGAGGCGTCGCCGCAGCACGTACGCGCCGCTCGAGTCGCTCGCCTGCCAGGCGCGGACGGCGAGCTGCCAGCTCCCCGGCTCCAGTGGCCACTCGAACAATGCGGTCAGGTTGGCGTCGTCGCCCACCGGTCCGGTCAGGAAGGTCCGTGTCGTGTCGTGGCTGCGCGTGAGGCCATCGCGCCCGCGGAACGCGACGGTGCGGAAGTTCACGCGCCACGCGAGCCGACCATCGGCGAGGGTGTCGGCGACGAGGTCGCGTACCGGCAACGCGAAGGTCACGAGCGCCCTGCCACTCGTGGTGGTCCCCCCCCCAATCGCGAACGAGCGAATCGCCGCGTTCCAGGGCCTGATGTACGGCGGGGAGTCCGAGTCACTGCTCACGCCGATGTGGGCATCGGCGCGCATCTCGCGCACGGGGCCGATGACTTCGTCGTAGCAGGTTTTCGCCCCGGCGACCTTGCGGTCGGGGTTGAGGAAGAGCGCGGTGCGCAGGTACGTCGGCAGGATCTGGGCGAGCGCCAGCCATGGCCCTTCGGAAATGGGGAGATAGGTCCGAAGTGTTGTCGGTGCATGGCCCCCGAATTCGGCGCCGCCAGTGAGGTGGAAGGACCGCCAACCGCCCTCGATCCAATACACCCACGACTCCAGTGTGCCCGAGGTCAGGGTGCGTTCGCCGGCCTCGACCATGCCGATGTCATTGAGCTCGTCTGATTGTGCTTCCGCGGCAGGCGTCACGACGGCCGTTCTCCCAATCGGCGCACCATGGCGAAGCCAGAGGAAGCCGCGATGGTCGAGCAGCGGCTCGCGGAAGCGCGGGTCGCCGGGAATGGTCGGTGGGTGAAGCGGGAACGAATCCACCAGGCTGCTCGCGCTGCCGATGCACTCGACCCACGGGTCCCTGTTCCAGAAGCGCGTGTAGAAGTTGCGACGCCACGGTGTCGGCACACGGAACTGCTCGTGCGCCACGACCCACCGCGCCAGATGCGCCTGCAGTCGCTCCCCCTGGCGGTTGGCGGCGGCCGCATCGCGCTCGGCCCAGAAGCGATGCAGCCACGAGCCGACGCGTTCCAGCGGCTCGGCATCGAAGGTGGCGAGCGAATCCTCACCGACGATCCAGCCGAGGTCCTGACGGTACCATGGCCGCGCCGCTGCCGTCAGACGGTCCACCCCGTGCCAGTAGGCCGCGACCGCGGCCGTGGTGTCGCCGAGCGCGGTGAGCGTGCGCGCGCGCTCCAGCGCGAGCAGGGCGCGATCCCCTCCCCTGAACACGGCGGCATCGAAGGTGGCCAGTGCCTCGGTGTAGGCTCCCTCGGTGCGCAGCGCCCGTGCGTGGACGATCTGGAGGTCGAGCAACGGCTCGTCGAAGGTCATCTCGCGCACCACCGCGCGACGCGCGAACTCATCGAGCTCGCGGTCGCCGCCGGGGAAGAGCAGATCCGTGAGCAGGCGCCGTGCGGGAAGGAACGCCGAGTCGCTGGCGAGTGCCGCATCAAGGTGCCGGATGACCGCCCGCAAATGGGGCTCCCCCTCGATCTGCCCTGCGGAGTTGAGGATGGGGGACTCCGCGTTGTTGAGGAGGAGGTGGGTCCGTGCGGCCAGATAGCGGGGCCAGGCCCAGTCGCCGCGACGCGAGGCGGCGGCGTGGAACGAGAAGAGGGCGCGCTCCACCGTCGTGCGGTTGTTGGTGCGCTGCCATTCGTCCACCCAGCGGATGCCGTCTTGCAGTTGACGCACAACCGCATCAGTGGAGCGCGTGGTGTCGAGTGGAGCACTCACGGTGAGGGCGGAGTCGAGGCGATGGAGCAGGGCAATGTCTGCCGGAGCCTGCGCGGAGGACACCGGTGCGACGAGCAAGATCAGCCACCACACCCCCCACGCCTTCATGTCATCTTCCCGCGTTCAGCGTCCGGCGGCTCACACCGCCGGCTGGTTCGGATATCAGGCACTCATCACTGTTCTCTGTTCACCGTTCACCGCACCGGCGGCATCCCGATCTCCCAGCCAACTCCTGCGCCGTTGCGGCCCATGCTGATCCGCGGTGCGCGCAGTCCGAACAGCGAGAGTCGCCCATGCGCGAGCTTGGCCGACACCGTGCCCACGATCGCGCCGGCCACGACATCACTGAACCAATGCTTTCGGCTACCCATGCGGGCGAATGCAGTTCCCGCCGCGAGGCCGTAGAGTGCAACGTCAGCCGCCGGATGATCGACCACATCGGCCAGCGAGGTGGCCAGCGCGAACGCCGCGGCAGTGTGGCCGGAGGGGAGGGCGGTGGAGCCGGACATCGGCCGGAGCGCGCCACCGCTCATCGAGGCGTTCTCGTACGGACGTTCACGCCCGAGCGGATACTTCTTGGCGCTGACGGCGATGGTCGCGATGCCGATGGCGAGTGCGGTGCGCTTTCCTGCCGTGACGAGTGCCGGTTGCTCGGTCAAGGCACCGGCGAGCAGCAGCCCGCCGATCACGGGAGCGATCACCTCGACCTGGCCAAAGTGGTTGAGGTGGCGAGCGAAGCCGCGCACGCCCGGTGACGGCTCGGTGCCGATGGCGGTGGCGATCGGTGCATCAAAGGTGGTGGCGGCGGCCACTGCCCCCGCCGCCGCCAGGAGATGGGTCCAGCGGATGGGGGCGACGCGACCTTCGTGGGTGGCCTCATCCTGCTGCGCCGAGAGGGTGCGAAGGGGTGACACCGTGAAAAGCAGTCCAGCGGCGAGCGCGAGATGGCGCACGTCAACTCCCGGGGGGAAGGGCAGGCTTGGCAACGAAGGAGGCGGGTCCGAATCGGACCCGCCTCAGTATCGCCACCCTCAGACGAAATCGCCAGCGCACCTCACTCCGGTGGCAGCAGTCGGATCCAGCGGAGTTCCCACGGTTCGCCCTCGGTCGGCCGGTGCACCAGGAGCGAGTCGTTGCGGGCGAAGAGCACCCGAGTGGTCGCGAGCAGTCCGAAACGGCCTGTCGGCTCGCCGGCCGGCGAGACGCGAATCCAATGCACGGAGTCGGCAGCCAGCGGGCGTGGTCCGGCGATGTAGAGCACCCCTGACTCTGCGCGCACCAGCGCAGTGACTGCCGGGTGAGTTTCCGGGGCCAAGCGTCGCATGCGCGCGAGGTCCTCTTCCACCAGTGGCGTCGACGTGTAGTTCTCCTGTGCCTCGCTGGATCGCGCCGCGTACTCCTCCTCGGTGATGGGCGGTCCGAGGGGGCCGGCGAGCCGCCAGCGTGGTGTTCCAGTACGATCGCGCGTCTCGATCTCGAAGCGTTGCCCCTCGGTCCAGGTGATCGAACCGTCCTCGCCCACGGTATACGTCGGCAGGGTCGCGAACAGCGGCGACGGCAGCGGAATGCCGTCGACCTCCTGGAGCCACGGAATCTGCACGTCGAGGAGTCGCGTTCCGGTGGAGTCGGTCACGGCATCGAGACGATCCACCTCGAGGCGACCTCCCTCCGGGTTGTCCATGCCTGCAAGGCGCTGCGCGATGGGGACGCGTCCGACGAAGCCGATGATGTTCCGGGGACTCGCGGCAGGGAGCGGCTGCCGGCGGGTCTCCTTGCCGCGCTGATCCAGGTCCACCAGGTGCCAGCCTGCGTCATCCGCGACCACCGCGCGAAAACCACGACCGTTGCCCGTGATCGCGGCAACATTGAGTGGATTGGCGGAATCGCCCACCGCTGTCATCGTGCCGTCGGTGCCGAGCACCAGAATCCGGCGACGCGGTTCCCAGACGGCCACCCGTCCATCCCCGAGCCCATTGGCCCAGGCCGCCTGCAGGGGACAGTCATCGTAGCCGTCGGCAACGCACAGCGGTGTGGTCAGCGTATCCACGGCCCACCGCGGCAGGCTGGCCAGATTGGTCTCGTCGATCATCCGCTGCGGCATCGGTTCATCTGTGGGGGGGGCATCATTCGTCCCCCCCCCACCGCAGGCGGTCAGGGCGATGAGTCCGGCCAGCAGGCCGACGGAATGCAACCTCTTCATGCGCGACATCCTCACGTGTTGAACCGGAACAGCATCACGTCACCATCCTGCACGATGTACTCCTTGCCCTCTGCGCGCGACAACCCCTGCTCGCGCGCCGGCTTCCACCCGCCGACCCGCACGAAATCCGCGTAGGCCACGGTCTCGGCGCGGATGAAGCCCTTCTCGAAGTCGGAGTGGATCACCCCAGCGGCTTCCGGTGCCTTGGCCCCCTGTCGGACCGTCCACGCGCGCACTTCCTTCTCCCCCGCAGTGAAGTAGCTCTGCAAGCCGAGGAGTCGGTATGCCGCAGCGGCGAGCCGATCGAGTCCCGATTCCGTGACGCCGAGGCCCTCCATGAACATCTCGCGATCTTCAGGCGACAGTTCGACAAGTTCCGCCTCGACCTTCGCGGAGAAGATCACGACGTCCGCGGTTTCCGCATCGGCCGCAATCGCCGCGCGCAGCGCCTCGACATGCGCGTTGCCGCTGACCAGCTCATCCTCACGGACATTGGCGGCGTAGAGCACCGGCTTGTCGGTGAGCAGGTTGAAGCCCTGCATCACGGAGCGCTCTTCAGGGCTGACGTCGACGGTGCGCGCCATCCGGCCATCCTCGAGCGCCGCCATCACGCGCTCGATCAGTGCCTTCTCCGCCTTCGCCGCCGCGTCGCCGGTCTTCGCGGTGCGGGTGACCTTGTCGAGCCGCTTTTCGAGACCGACCAGGTCGGACAGGGCCAGCTCGGTGTTGATGATGCCGCGATCCCGCGCCGGATCGGGTGCACCCATCACGTGCTGGATGTCATCATCCTCGAAGCAGCGCACCACGTGCACGATCGCGTCCACCTCGCGGATATTGGCGAGAAACTGGTTGCCGAGGCCCTCGCCCTTCGAGGCGCCCTTGACCAGACCGGCGATGTCCACGAACTGTACCGTCGCCGGGACGGTGCGCTCGGGGTTGATCAGCTTGGCGATTTCACCGATGCGGCTGTCGGGGACCTCTACCACACCGGTGTTCGGTTCGATGGTGGCGAAGGGGTAGTTGGCCACCAACGCGCCCGCGGAAGTGAGCGCATTGAAGAGAGTCGATTTGCCGACGTTGGGGAGGCCGACGATGCCCAGAGATAACATGTGATGCCGTTCGGTCGTAGGTCGAAAGCGGGATGTTGGAAATTGGATATTGGATGTTGGAACTCATCCCTCGTTGGCGAACAATCTAGCCACCCGTTGCGCAGATTGGTGCCCTCTCGCCCATGAGAGCTGGCCTTTTTGCGAGGATGGGAAACTTTCAACACCTCGTGGCATGGCAGATGGCCTATCGCCTCGTTCTGGATATCTACCGGGAGACGGCGGGTTTCCCGTATGAGGAACGATTCGGACTGACCTCCCAGTTGCGCCGCGGGGCGATCTCCGTGGCTTCGAACCTCGCGGAGGGAACGGGGCGGGGTACTCAAAACGAACTCCGCCGTTTCGCCTCCATTGCTCGGGGGGCCGTACACGAACTTGCCTGCCAGCTCATGGTAGCCAGAGACCTCGGTTTCCTGTCCTCACAGGAGGCTACCCACCTCCTGAGCAGTGCCGACCGGATCGGTCGCCTGCTGTCCGGGATCATCACTCCGAGAAAATGAGAAGGGGCAGGGAGCACGCTCCCCACCCCTCCAACATCCAATATCCAGCATCCATCATCCTTCTGACGACTACCGCCCCAACGACACAAACCACGGCGCCAGCACCAAGCTCACCACGCTCATCAGCTTGATCAGAATGTTCATCGCCGGGCCCGACGTGTCCTTGAACGGATCGCCCACGGTGTCGCCGACGACGGCGGCCTTGTGCGGCTCGGAGCCCTTGCCGCCGTGCGCGCCACCCTCGATGTACTTCTTGGCGTTGTCCCAGGCGCCGCCGGCGTTGGCCATGAAGAGCGCCATCATCACGCCGGTGACCGTCGCGCCGGCGAGGAGGCCGCCGAGGGTCTTCACCCCGAAGATCGCGCCGGTGAGCACCGGGACGAGCACCGCCGCGACGCCGGGAATGATCATCTCACGGAGCGCGGCCTTGGTCGAGATGTCGACGCAGCGCGCGGAGTCGGGGAGAACACCTTCCTTGCCCTCGAGCAGTCCGGGAATCTCACGGAACTGACGACGGACTTCCTCCACCATCCCCTGTGCTGCGCGGCCGACTGCGGTCATCGTCTGCGCGCCCATGAAGAACGGCATCACGCCACCGATGAAGAGACCGATCACCACCATCGGGTCAATCAGGTTGAGGCCAACCGTGTTGAGGCCGACGGCGGAGGCATACGCCGAGAAGAGCGCCAGCGCGGTGAGGGCGGCGGAGCCGATCGCGAAGCCCTTGCCGATCGCGGCCGTGGTGTTGCCGAGGGCGTCGAGGCCGTCGGTGATCGCGCGCACTTCCTTGCCGAGGTGGCTCATTTCGGCGATACCACCAGCGTTGTCGGCGATCGGGCCATAGGCATCCACCGACATCGTGACACCGACCGTGGCGAGCATGCCGACTGCGGCGATCGCGATGCCGTACAGCCCAGCCACCGTGAAGGAGACGTAGGTGGCACCGCAGATCAACAGCACCGGCGCGATGCAGCTCTCCATGCCGACGGCGAGGCCCGCGATGATGTTGGTGGCGGGGCCGGTTTCAGACGACTGCGCAATCCGCTTCACGGGACCCATCGCCGTGTAGTACTCGGTGACCAGGCCGATCGCGATCCCGGAGACGGTGCCGGCGAGCACGGCCCAGAACGGACCCATCAACGGGAGCGCCGTGCCGTCCGCCTGCGTCATGCCCAGCGGCATCGCCGCGGTGAGGAACCAGGCGAAGGCGAGGAAGAGACCGGCTGCGATGAAGGTCACCATGCGCAGCGCATTGGCCGGGTCGCCCTTGGCGAGGACCCGCATCGTGACGATGCCGAGCAGCGAGGCCACCAGGCCGGCCGTGATGTACCCGAGGGGCAGCAGCATGGCGGTCAGGCGGTTGGCATCCGGGATCAGGATCGAGGTGGCGGCGAGCGCGATCGTGGCGATCACCGAACCGACATATGACTCGAAGATGTCGGCGCCGAGGCCGGCGACGTCGCCGACATTGTCACCGACGTTGTCGGCGATCGTGGCCGGGTTGCGCGGGTCATCTTCAGGAATGCCTGCTTCAACCTTGCCGACGAGATCCGCGCCGACGTCGGCCGCCTTGGTGTAGATGCCGCCGCCGACACGCGCGAAGAGCGCAATGCTCGACGCACCCATCGCGAAGCCCGAGATGATCTCGGCGAAGAGCTTGGTGTTGCTCGCCAGCTCAGCCTTGCCCAAGGCGAGGAAGACGATCGTGATGCCGGCCAACCCGAGCGACGCGACCGCCAACCCCATGATCGACCCGCCACCGAACGCCACGCGCAGCGCGGCCGCCTGGCCCTGACCGCGGGCGGCCTCGGCGGTGCGCACGTTGGCGATCGTGGCGCCGCGCATCCCGACCCACCCGCTGGCCACTGACGCGAGGCCACCGAGGATGTAGGCGATCGCGGTCTTGGTGCCGACGGCATAGCCGAGGAGGACGGCGACGACGGCAAGGAAGGGAAGGAGCACGAGGTACTCGCGCTTCAGGAAGGCCATTGCGCCGACCTGGATCTGGGAGGCGAGGCCTTGCATCGCGGCGGTGCCGGCCGGCTGACGCTGCACGGCAGCGTAGCTGGCGACCATCGCGACGAGGCCGACGAGGCCGATCACCAGGGCGTAGAGGGGCAGGGAGTCTGTCATGGTCTCGGAGGTTGAGGAGAGTGTGGGGTCAGGTACGGTTGAACCGGGTCATGGCGGCCTCGATTCCCTCGGCCACCCAGCACTCGACGGCCTCGGCCATCGGGTCCAGGATTTCGTCGAGCGCTTCGCGCTCGGCGGGGGTGAACCGGCCGAGCACCCAATCGGCCAGATCGTGATACTCCGGGGGCTTCACCCCGACGCCGATACGGAGGCGGGGGTAGTCCTGGCGCCGGAGGGCGGCCTCGATGCTCTTGAGGCCGTTGTGCCCACCCGGGGTGCCGGCGCCGCGCAAACGGAACCGACCAGGCGGGAGGGCGACGTCGTCTACGAGGACCAGCAGGTCTGACGCTGGATCCCAATTGGGCGACCGCAGGGCCCGAAGGGCATCGCCGCTCCGGTTCATGTAGGTCGTCGGTTTCAACAAACGAACGGGGACGCCGCGGAGCGTCCCCGTCGTGGCTACTGCCTGGTCTGCGCGGCGGAATGGGCCAAGGCCCCAACGCGCCGCAAGATGATCCAGGAGGAGCCAGCCGGCGTTGTGGCGAGTGCGCTCGTATTCGGACCCGGGGTTGCCGAGCCCGACGATCGCCTTGGCCACTTACTCGCCGTCGGTTTCGGCCTCGGCCTCGTCCGCCTTGCCCTTCTTGATGACCTCGGGCTCGTCGGACGCTTCCACTTCAGCCGGCGCCTCTTCGACGCGTGCGGCGAGCACGCCGAGGACGACCGTGTCGGGATCGTGCATGAGCTCCGCATCCGCCACCACGAGATCGCGCACGTAGATGGCATCCCCCACGCCGAGCGCGGTGATGTCGATCTCGATGTGCTCGGGCAGGTGCCGCGGGAGGCACTTCACGGTGAGACGGTGGTGATGGAAGTCGAGGACGCCCCCGAAGTTCCGCACGCCATCCGAGACGCCAACCACGTGCACCGGCACTTCGACGGTGATCGGTTCGCCGGCGACGACGGCGTAGAGGTCGAGGTGGATCACCTCGGACCGCTTCACCGGATTGCGCTGGACCTCGCGCACGATCACCTGGCCGGAGGCCGCGCCATCAATCGAGAGATCGACGAGGGCGGCTTCGCCCCCGATGACGTCGAGGAGGCGACCGACCGACTTGTGATCGAGGCTGAGCGCCTGCGGCGCCCGACCATGACCATAGATGACCGCGGGGACCTTGCCTTCACGGCGGAGGGAGCGCGCAGCGCCCTTGCCGACATTCGTCCGCGAATCCGCGGCCAGACTCACCTGATGCATCGTGCTCTCCGTCTCTCGTTCTCGTCAGTCAAACAGGGCGCTGACCGACTGATCACTGTTCGTGTATCCGATCGCCTTCGCCAGCAATCCTGCCACCGACAGGATCTTGAGCGCCGGGAAGTGGCGATCAAGGGGCAAGGCAATCGTGTTGGTGACTGCGACTTCCGTCACCGGTGCTGCCGAGAGCCGCTCGACGGCGGGCCCCGACAACAATGCGTGGGTGGCGCAGATGTAGACGTCCTTGGCCCCGAGCTCCTTGAGCGCGAAGACCGCCTCCGCCATCGTGCCACCCGTGTCGATCATGTCGTCGGCGAGGATGCAGTTCTTGCCGACCACGTCGCCGACCACGTTCACCACTTCGGCCACGTTCGGGCCGGTGCGGCGCTTGTCGATGATCGCGAGGCTGCCATTGAGCCGCTTGGCAAACCCCCGCGCCATCTTCGCCGACCCGACATCGGGGGCGACCACCACGACATCTTCCAGCTGCTTCTGCCGGTAGTGCTGCACGAACACCGGTGCGGCATACAGGTGGTCCACGGGAAGGTCGAAGAACCCCTGGAGCTGGTGCTGGTGGAAATCGATCGCCAGCACCCGGTCCGCACCCGCGGTCGACACCATGTTCGCCATCAGCTTGGCCGAGATGGCCACGCGCGGCTGGTCCTTGCGGTCCTGGCGCGCATAGCCGAAGTACGGGATGACCGCCGTGATCCGGGCCGCACTCGCTCGGCGCGCCGCATCCATGAGGATGAGGAGTTCGAGCAGGTTCTCGGCCGGCGGATTGGTGGACTGCAGGATGTAGACATCCCGCCCCCGCACATTCTCGTCAATCTTGACGAAGATCTCCCCGTCCGCGAACCGCTTCAGCGTCACCTTGCACAATTTGGAGTCGAGCAGATGCGCGACTTCCTCAGCGAGGGGCCGATTCGCCGATCCGCTCATGAGGAGCATCGGCTTCGAGGTCAGGGGAAATTCCGCCATATGACAGCCCGGAAAGATACCGGGCTGGCGGGGGTCGGTCAACTGAGGGGTGGAACGGGGGGGTCAGAACTCCCGGCGCTTCATTTCCTTGAAGAGTTCCTTGCGGTCGGCATCGGCCTCTTCCTCATTGCGCGTGGCGGCCAGGGTGGGGTCGTTGAAGCGGGGCTTCTTCCCCTTGGCCGACTGCGCCTGCTTCTCGGCCTTCTTGATGAGCGCGTCGAGCTGCTTGTCCTTCATGGTGCCACTCCGGGTGGTGGTAGAGGGATTGCCCCGCGTGGATTCGAACCACGATAACCGGATCCAAAGACCGGGGTCTTGCCGTTAGACGACGGGGCAGCGCTGGGGGAAACGTAAAAGGGTGGGGGGAAATGGGTGAGGGGTGAGGGGTGAGGGGTGAAACGTGAAAGGTGAAACGTGAAAGGGGCGGCCGCCATCGCATCTGTGCGCCGGCGACGGCGCTCCCCAGCCGCCCCAACCCCCTTTCACCTTTCACCTTTCACCGTTCACCCCCCGATCGTCGTCGGCACCAACATCCCGTGCCGCCCCCCCAGCTGTTGGGCGGCATGGTCACGATCCTGCTCCGAGCGATACACCGCGAAGAGGGTGCTCCCCGACCCGCTCATCCGGCACAGGAAGGGGCCAGTCGCGGCCAGCGCTTCAAAGCCGGCCCTGATTTCGGGGTGCCGTCCCATGACGGGGGCTTCGAAGTCATTGCCGCCGAGGCGGGCGATGTCACTCCAACTCGCCAGCACGCTCAAGTCGAGGTGGACCGCGCCCCGACGCCCGGCCGCGGCGCGGACCTCATCCACCCATTGGTATGCGGCGGGTGTCGCGACATGGATCCCGGGGCAGACCAGCAGGGCCGGGCGCGCGGGGAGCGGCGTCAGCTG
>JAABRY010000043.1 GCA_011390645.1 Gemmatimonadota bacterium | reverse complement strand
ATGCGCCGCCTCGGCGTGCATCGGGAGGTTGCCCCCCCCGACGAGGACGCCCGTGAAGCCTGCCGCACGCAACCGGGCGTAGCGCGCCCGCCAGCCGGCGAGGTCCACGTCCCCACCGCCGTGCACCCAGGTCCAGGCAGTAAACGGCCCCTCGTTCGGCCAGAGGCCTGGCAACTTCTGGGCGGCGAGGCCGAGGCCCACCACCGAGAGGAAGCTCCGTCGATCGGTCATGGCGACCCCACCGACTTTGTGGAGGGTCCGACGAAGGTCACACCGCCCCATCGTTCCGGAATGTGCATGTTGATTTCTCCCTGTGGTGACCAGACCCAGTTGTACTCCGGCAGCGCCTTGCCGTCGGACCCGACGCGCTTCTGGTAGCGACCCTCCACGACATCCAGCTCCCACTGCACCCGTGAGAAGTTGATGCGCCATCGCGCGCCCACGGCCGGCGGCACCACGGTGCGTCCGCCGTCGGCGAGGGCGCTCCAAGGGATGGCCATCTCCACCGTCCACCCGCGATCGCGGTCGGTGGGGTCGTTGAGCGTGCCATCGAGATGCACGGCACTCCGCAGGCCGGCGATGTCCCAAGTGTTGTCGGCCCGACCACCAAGGCGGTACGGCTTGTTGAGGAAGAGGTCCCAGACCGTTCCGAGCGCGTTGATCTCCAACTCGAAGTAGCGGTTGGTGTCGCCATCCGGGTCGATGAACCACTCGAAGTCATTGTCCCGGTAGATCACGGCGTCGCGGGTCGTGATGGTGGCCCAGAGATCGGGCTCCTCGAGCTCTGCGGCGAGATACAGGTGGTCGGCGTCCCAGGTCATCTTGACCCGGGTGGCCCATCTGGGGGCGGGCTTGGTGCTGCCCTCGATGTCCACAAACGCCTCGCTCCATGGTGCGGCGGCCCATGCAGCGTCGTCGATCCGACCATCAATGGCGGGAGGCGTCGCTACCCACGGGGCCTGATACTCGCGGACGGGGAGCTGGGCCTGCACGCCGACGGCGGCGTGAGTCAGTCCCCACAGGATCGCAATACACCCCAACCGAGTGGAGATGGAGGACAGGCGGGTTCCCATCACGATGGGTCTCCGTTCGCTGGGCAGGGGGATGAAAGCGATCCGCCCCACCACTCCGGTGGAGTGACGGGGCGAATGACGCAAGCGGGAGACGGGGCTCGAACCCGCGACCCTCAGCTTGGGAAGCTGATGCTCTACCAACTGAGCTACTCCCGCAACGAGGACGAAGATAGCGCGGGCGGGGGGGCCGAGCAACGCCACCCACCCGCGCTCGTCTCACTTGACGGTGTAGCGCCAGCCCACGATGCCCGCGCCCTCGACCGCCACGCTGAAGTCATGCGTCGCAGCGGCGGCCAGCGCAGGGATCACGGCATCGCTGCTGGCAACCACTTCGCCCTTGTCGTTCAGGAACTCGAAGGTCAGCGTCTGCGGGACTGCAGGGATCGCCTTCCCCTCGATGCTCTGTGCGTCCCGACCGTACGCCTGCGCCTCAAGCGCGGCGGCAGTCGCGCCCGGACGGAAAGACGTCACGTTCACCCCGATGGTGTGCTCCATCAGCTTGGTGACCGCCTCGAGCAGCTTCTCCTGATTGTTCTCGATCCGGTACCCCTGTGAGAGCAACTTCCAGCTGTCCTCGCTGAGCGGCTCAGCGGCAACCAGGCGCGCGGCGGTGGTCACCAGCTTCGGGCCGTCCTGCATGGCATAATACGCATTGGCCATGTTGAAGAGCGCATCGCGATTGGTCGGCTCCTTCTCCAGAACCTTCCCGAACGCGTCCGCGGCCTCGGCGTACTTCTTGTCGTTGAAGAACGTGATTCCCATCCCCATCATGTCGCCGGCCGTGAGCGTCCCCGAGGCCTCGGCGGCGGCGAGCAGTTCCCGATCGATCACCGCGGCCTCTTCGGCCTTGCCGATCGCCCGCAGCGACTGGGCCAGGGCACGCTTGGCGTCAACGTCCGAGGGATCCCACGCGACGTAGGCCTTGAGCTCCTCGGCCGCTTCCGCGTGACGGTCAGAGCGCTGCAGCATCGCGGCGAGATTGAACGTTGCGGCGTTGCGGTCCTTCCCGTACTCACGGGCGTTGGTCGCCGCGACCTCCTTGGCCTTCCGCAGATACACGATGGCGCTATCGGTCATCCCGATGTTGGCGAAGAGGACACCAGCGTTGTAGTGGCTTTGTGGCAGCGCCGGAGAGATCCTCGCCGCTTCCTTGAAGAGCACCAGCGCCGAATCGTTCTGGCCGGTCCGGAAGAATTCGGTGCCCGGGGTCATGAGCGGCATCCAGGCGCGCTGGCGCCAGGTCTTGACGTCCTCGACGCAATCGGGCGCGAGCTTTTCCACGCGCGAGAAGGCGCTATCCGCGCCCGCCAGATCGCCCTGCTGCAGGTAGATGCGGCCGAGTGCGTACCAGGCCGCAGCATTCTCCTCCTGCCCAGCCTCGGTGATGGCCTGCACGGCCACACGGAGGCCTGATTCGAACTGCGTGGATTTCTTCTCGGGATCCGATTGTTCCGTCCCGGTCTTGAGGTACAAGTTCGCGCTCGACACGAGGAAATGCCCGGTCTTCAGGCCACAGGTGCCCTCGACGTATCGCGACGGCATCGCCTTCGCAACGCGGGTGTTGATGGTCTGGGCACCCGCACTCACCGGGAGGATCGCCACCACACCCGCCAGCGCCAGGAATCCGGTCTTCCGCATCAGTACTCCTCGTTAAGTCTTGAAGGCTGAAAAGGTTCAGCCGGGCATCACACAGGAGACGTCCGTCTCCCCCCTGCATGCACCGCCGTCAGGGCCCATTTCGTGGCCAAGCCACAAATATCCCCTGTCAGGCGGGTCCGAGCAAATCCTCGGGAGTTCGATAGAGCCAGCCGGCGCCTGTATTGAAGATGACAATGCGCCCTTCCTCGGGGAGCAGCCCCTGCCGCTTGAGCTCCAGCGCCGCCGCGACCGACGCACCGCCCTCGGGTGAGAAGTCGATCCCCTCTTGCCTGGTGGCGAAGGTGGCGAGCTCAGCCATGGTCTCGTCCGGCACAGCCACCGCCCCGCCGCCGGTCTCCCGAAGGATCCGCAGCATCAGCTTGTCACCGAGTGGGCCAGGCACCCGCAGGCCGGAGGCGATTGTCCACGGATCGGCCCAAGGCTCTGCCGTTTCGGCCCCCGCCTCCCATGCACGCACGATGGGGGCGCACCCGGTCGATTGCACAGAAAACATCCGTGGCATCTCATCGGTGAGCCACCCGGCGGCCTTGAGCTCGACGAACGCCTTCCACATCCCGATCAGCCCGGTCCCTCCACCTGTGGGATAAATGATTGCGGCGGGGAGCTGCCACCCCATCTGCATGGCGATCTCGAGCCCGAGAGTCTTCTTCCCCTCGATGCGGTAGGGCTCGCGCAATGTGCTCAAGTCGAAGGCGCCGCTCTCGGCAGCCCACGCGCGCGAGGCCTTCCCGCAGTCACCGATGTGACCATCGAGCAGGACGAGGTCGCCACCGAAGGCCACGATCTGTGAGAGGATCGTCCGAGGGGTGGTTCTCGGCGCGAATACGCGGACTGGTAGCCCCGCCCGCGCCGCATACGCGCTGGCCGCCACGCCGGCGTTGCCAGCGGTGGGGAGGGTGAAGGCGGTTGCTCCCCCCCGCACCGCTCGCGTGATCGCCGCGCTGAGCCCGCGAGCCTTGAACGCACTGGTGGGGTTTGCCGCCTCATCCTTGACCCAGAGATCGCCGAGGTTCAATGCTGATGCGAGCCGCGGCACCGCCAGCAGCGGCGTGTCCCCTTCACCGAGCGTGATCGGCTCCTCGTCAAGCTGCAGCGGGAGGAATGTGCGATACCGCCACATCCCGTGGCGGCGTCGCACCTCAGCCCGGTCGGTCATCTGGTGCGTGCGAATGGGGTATCGCACGAGCAAGGGTCGATTGCACGCCGGGCAGACGGTGGGGAGCCCATCGGGCGGATAGTTCGTGCCACAATCGGAACACTCGAGATGCCAGTCCATTCAGTTCGCCTTGAGAAATTCGAGAAGTCGGTCAGCCGCGGCCTCGGAGAACCCCGGCAATGCAGCGATCTCGGCACGGGTCGCGGCGCGCACACCGGCGAGTGAGCCAAAGGCCTGCAGGAGCGCTGTGCGCTTGGTCGGGCCGATGCCCGGGATGTCGAGCAGCGCGGAGGTGACCGTGCGCGCCTTGCGCCGCGTGCGGTTGTAGGTCACGCCGAACCGGTGCGCCTCGTCACGCGCGCGCTGCAGGAGACGCAACGCGGGCGAGCGGCGCGGCAACCGGATCGGATCCGCCCGTCCGGGGAGGTAGATCTCTTCTTCGCGCTTCGCGAGCGAGGCAAGCGGGTGCTCGCCATGCCCGAGGGCCTGCAGGGCATCGAGCGCCGCACCGAGTTGGCCCTTGCCGCCGTCGATCACAAACAGGTCGGGCAGCGGCTCCTCCTTCTCACGCAGCCGCGTGACGTAGCGCGTGACGACCTCGTGAATCGCTGCGTAGTCGTCCTGTTGCGCCGGCCCCTTGATCTTGAACTTTCGGTAACCGGCCTTCCTGGGCCGACCGGCCTCGAAGTGGACCAAGGCTCCCACGGTGTCGCGTCCCTGGCTGGTGGAGATGTCGATGCAGACAAAGCTCCTTGGAATGGTCCGCATGCCAAGCTCCCGTCCGAGCGCGTAGACCGGATCCTCGACGCGCTCCTCGGTCTCGAACAGCTCGATCCGCAACGACTCCAACAGGTGACGCGCGTTCTGGTCGGACAGTTCGAGCCAGCGCGCTGCGATGCCCCGGATCGGCACGCTGAAGCGACTCTCGGGCAGCAGTGCCTCGATCGCCGGCAGGTCTTCCGCCGCGAACGGCAGCACCACCCGGCGGACGCGTCCCTCGGCGAGGGCATATACGCGCACCAGCCATGCTGCGAGCACGGCAGGATCATCCTCCTCTTCGACATTCTCGAGGAAGCGATGCTCCCGACCGATCACCCGACCGTCGCGGACGCGCATCAGGACGCCGACCGCGTCGTCGCCGTCCCGCGCGTAGCCGATCACGTCCGCATCCCCGGTCCCCACGACATCAATCGTCGAGGGGCGCTCCAGCTGCTCGAGCCACTTGAGGGTGTCCCGCAGGTCGCGCGCGCGCTCGAAGTCCTCGCGTCGGCTGGCGTCCTGCATCATGTCGCGAATGCGCGTGCGCAAGTCACCCGTGCGGCCCTCGAGAAACTCGAGCACCTCGTCGATCATGCGCCGATAGGATGCCTCGCCTTGCCGTCCGACACATGGTGCGAGACATCGACCGATGTGGAAGTCGAGACACGGACGGTCGCGGCGCTCGTGCGGGAGGTTATCGGCGCACGAACGCACGGTGAACATGCGGCGGACGAGCCCGAGGGTGCGCCGCATATCGGTGACGTCGGTGTACGGCCCGAAATAGCGCGCGCCACGATGGTCCCGACTGCGGGTCGCGAAGACGCGCGGGAAGGGCTCGCCCATCGTGACGACGATCGAGGGGTAGCTCTTGTCGTCCTTCAGCCGCACGTTGAAGCGCGGTTGGTATTCCTTGATCAGGTTGTTCTCGAGCAACAGTGACTGCGCTTCGTCAGCGACCACGATGGTTTCGACGTCGGCGATGCGCTGCACCAGCATGTGGTGCTTCGAGTACGCCGAGTGGTCTGGCGCGAAGTAGGAGCGCACGCGCGACCGCAGCGACTTCGCCTTCCCCACGTACAGGACCGCGCCGGCGGCATCCCGCCAGAGGTACACCCCAGGCCCGTCCGGCAGGGTTTCGAGCTTGCGTCGCAGTGCCTCGTTCATCGTCCGGCAGCGCGGCGAACGCGCCCCACGATGACGGCGGCCTCGGGAACCGACGCGCGGTAAGTGAGGGCGAGGTATGTCACGCCGAAGACCGGGACCACCACGGCGGCCAGCAGGATCGGTTGCCAGTCCACCGCAGTGATGCGAATCACGGTGACCGGTACGGCGGCGACAAACGCGGCCAGCCAGAGCTTGCCGACCTCGACGAACGGGAGGTCGAAGCGACCAATCCGACGGCAGAGTCCCTGGCGGAGCAACAACAGTTCAGCGTGACTCGCCACCGCGGCGGCGAAGGCCAGACCGGCCGCACCCCAGCTTGCCGGGAGGCCCAGCCAGCCCGGGACCATCAGGGCGGCCACGGAGCCGAGCCCGGCGGTGAGACCCACCCGTGCCAACCCGCACTTGAGCGGGGTCGTGGTATCGCCGAGCGCGTAGAAGGCCGACGCATGCAGCCGTCCCACGGTGCTGGCCAGCAGACCCAACGCCCCCGCCGCGAGAATCAACCAGACATACCGGCTGTCGGCCGCCGTGAATGCCCCCCCCTCGTAGATGGCGCTGGCCAGCACCCCACCCACGGCAAGGAATGCGACGGCCGACGGCACCACATAGTACGCCACGCGCTGCGTGGCGGCGTCGAGCCGTACGCGGATGGCGCGAGAGATCGCCTCGGTGTCACCGCGCTCACGGGCCATTTCCGGCAGTTCCGCTGCCGACACCGCCATGCCGAAGAGCGACACGGGCAAGGTGTGCAACACCTGCGCGTTGGCGATCGCCATCACCGCACCCGAGGGGAGGAAGCCGGCGATCGTGAGGTCGATGAACGAGGAGATCTGCAATGCCCCGCGCGAGATCATCGTCGGGAAGAAGCGCCGCACCACATCCGGCACACCGGTGACGCCGCGCCACGCATGCAACCCGATGCGCCCACCGACCGCCCGCACCGCTGGCCATTGCACCACCACCATCACCAGGCTTCCCGCCACCGAAGCCCACGCCGTCATCGTGACGAGCTCCGGTCGATCCAGGACCGGCCCGCCGATGAGGAGTGTCAGGATGATGACGAGGTTCCAGACGACTGGGGCGGCATAGGAGAGGAAGAATCGGCCATGAGAATTGAGCACGCCGAGGCACCACGCCGAGAGCACCATCACGCCAGCGCCCGGGAAAAGGATGCGGACAAGCGTGATGGTGAGTTCACGCTTCTCGCCCGTCCACCGCCCAACCAGCAGGTCCGTCAGGAACGGCGCCGCAAGCACGCCGACGACCACCACGACACTGACCACCGTGGCGAGGAGGGCGAGGATCGCACCGGCGAGGGCACGTGCCTCCTTCTCCCGGTCCTCACCGATCATCCTGGCATAGGCGGGGATGAACGAGGCGGAGAGGGCTCCCTCACCCAGCAGGTTCTGCAGCAAGTTCGGAATGCGGAAGGCGGCCGCGAAGGCATCGCTCTCGTCGGAGAGCCCGAGGTAGAAGGCGAGGGCTTTTTGCCGGACGAGTCCCGCGATGCGACTGAGGAAGATCCCCGCGCCGACGAGGAACGCCCCGCGTCCACTCACGCAGGATCCGTTGGCAACGTGGGGCGGTGGGGCCCTTCCTCCAGCAGTCGCCGCACAAATTGGTTCTCTTCCCGAAGCTCTTCCGCCGCGGCCTGGAGGATCTCGACGTCGCCTTCGAGCAATTCGAGGCGCTTGCGCAAATCGGCAATCACTTCATCGCGGCGCGTGCCGGGTTCCGGTGCACGTTCCAGTCGGCCGGCGATCGCCCGTCCAATCGGTGAATCGACGATCAGGGCAACAATCGGGATCAGCAACGCCACGAGCAACACAAGACCGAGGATGCTCATGCGAGATGCTCCCCGAGGCGTGCTTCCGCCCATGCCGCTGCAGAGGCCTGTGCCGCGTCGAGCCACCCCCACCCCGTGCGCCCCAGCATGCCGGCGATCCCGATGATCCGTTCCTGGGGCGCATCGTTGGGCACGAGCCGGCGTCGCAGTCGCTGGTACTGGGACCATGCCGTATCCGCGCGCCGGCGATGATGCCGTTCGAGCACCTTGCGCAGGGCGTCGCGCTCGGCCGTCAGTCGGGCGAGCCGGTGTGCGACCGCGCGGTCGAGGACCGAGTCGATCGCCGGCCCGACCTCCGTCAGGGTCACACCGGCCGCGTCGATGGCCGCACCCAGCTCATCGAGCGCACGGGCCGCCGCGGCAGGAAAGTCCCGATGGAGGATGGCCGCCCCGAGCGCACCGGTGTCCGCAATGACCTCGCCGGGTTCGAGGGTGAGCTTGCCGAGCAATCGTGCGGCGACCGCATCCACCACCGCCCCCCCCCAACGCGGTACAGGCGCCTGAGGCGGGACACCGAGCAGAGGGTACAGGATCGCTGCTTGTGCCGTCAGGTAGCGGAGCTCGCCAGGGCCAGCGACGTACGCGGCCGTGGGCAGCAGTGCCGCCTCGACCACCGGCCGCAGCAGAACGTTGGCTGAAAATCGCTCCGGCTGCGTGGCGAGGACCTCGAGGATGGCCTCCTCGCTGAAGCGCTCCCCGCCCCGGCGCGTCACCAGGCCGTCCTCGTTTCGGATCAGGCGGTCACGTCCCGCTGCCGTCTCGAGGAAGACCAGCGTGGCGCGATCGCCCGCCTGAATACCCGTGCCGGCGGCAGGCAGCACGGCGAGGGCACTGTCCAGTTCGTCACTCTGGCGCAGAGCAGCCTCGATGAGCGGCCGCTGCGCCACCTTGACGGCCGGATGAGTGGCATCGAAGGCCGCCACGCCGAGTCGATCGAGCAGCTCCGCGAGGCCATTGGCGTACGCAGAGTGGACGGTCGCCCCGTCACGCCAGTGACGATCGATCCAGGCGAGCGTCTCATCGCGGGCGATTCCGGCCGGCAGGTCGTCCGCCAGCGCGTCGCGTGCGGCCTGCACGTGCGCAAAGGGCAGCGGCTCGTCGCGCATGGCCCGTTGGGGCGCGGCGGCATCGCGCGCAGGCAACTCCCACGAGACCACGCTTTCATCCCGCCCCCACCATGCGGTGCGGGTGGCCTCCGCCCAGTCATGATCGTCGCCTGCCAACCAGAACACCGGGACGACCGGGCGTGACCACCGGTCCTCAAGTGCCTTCGCGAGCGCCGCGGCGGCCACGGCCTTGTGCAGCGAATACATCGGCCCGCCGAAGAGGCCCGGTTGCTGTCCGGTCGTCACAACCACCGCATCTGGCAGCGCCAAGCGCTCCCGCGCGCGTCCCGGCAGGACGGCCGCGGTGAGTGCGGGATCCCAGGCACGCGCGGGCGCCACGAGAGGTGGCCACTCGCCGCCGACAGGCGCAGCATAGAGGCGCACGTGGGGGGGGGACGTCATCGCTCGGCCTTGTGGTAGGGCGTGCCCTGCAGGATCGTGGCCCCACGATACAACTGTTCGGCGACCACGACGCGTGCGAGTTCGTGCGGCAGCGTCAGCGGACCCAAGCTCCACACCTCATCCGCGCGCGCGCGGACGGCAGGGTCGACCCCAACCGCTCCACCGATGATGACGGCCCGGTGACGACCGGCATGGCGCCACGCATCCAGCCGAGTCGCCACCTCCTCACTCGACCACGGCGCGCCATCGAGGTCCAGCAGGGTCACCCCGGCTCCGACCGGCACGGCCTGGAGCAGCCGCTCCCCCTCCGCTGCGCGCTGGGCCGCCACCCCGCTGGCACGACCCGCCTCGCGCACCTCCCGCTCGCGCACGGTCACGAAGCGCCCGAGCCGACGGAGGTACTCGTCACAGGCCGTCCGGTACGCCGGACGCAGCTTGCCGACCGCGAGGAGGAGGAGCTCCATCAGGCATAGAGCCCGCGCATCCGGTGCATCGCCGCGACCCGATCGATCGCCAGCATGTAGGAGGCAATGCGGTTGCTGACCTGATGCTTTTCCGCCATCGCCACGACTTCGTCGAACGCCTTCACCATGATCTTCTCCAGGCGCTCGTTGACGGTCTCTTCATCCCAGAAATAGCCGCCACGATCCTGCACCCATTCGAAGTAGGAGACCGTGACGCCCCCGGCGTTCGCGAGAATGTCGGGGATGACGAAGATGCCCTTCTTGTCGAGGATCGCGTCGGCCTTGGCGGTGGTCGGACCGTTGGCACCCTCGCAGATGATCTTCGCCTTGATCTTCTCGGCGTTCTTGCTGGTGATCACGTTCTCGAGCGCGGCGGGCACGAGCACGTCGCACTTGAGGGTGAGGAGCTCCTCGTTGGTGAGGCGTTCCGCGCCGGGGTAGCCCTCCACGAAGCGATGCTCCTTGATCCACTCGATCACCTTGGGGATATCCAAGCCTTTCGGATCGTGGATCCCACCGCTCTTGTCGCTCACCGCGACCACCTGCATCCCCTCGGCTGCCATGAGGCGCGCCGCAGTGGAGCCCACGTTGCCGAAGCCCTGTACCACCACCTTCGCCTTCTCGACCGGGATCCCCAGGCGATCCAATGCGCGCTTGGTGACGACAAGACAGCCGCGGCCCGTCGCGTCCTTGCGACCGAGCGATCCACCCATCTCGACTGGCTTGCCGGTCACGACCGCGGTGACGGTGTGCCCCTTGTGCATGGAATAGGTGTCCATGATCCACGCCATCACCCGTTCGTTGGTGTTGACGTCGGGCGCGGGCACATCGCTGTCCGGACCGAGGATCTCGATGATCTCCGCGGTGTATCGGCGGGTGAGACGCTCGAGTTCGGCAGCCGACATGGTGGTCGGGTCGCAGATCACGCCGCCCTTCCCCCCCCCGAAGGGCAGGTTGACGACGGCGCACTTCCAGGTCATCCATGCCGCGAGCGCCTTCACCTCGTCGAGGGTGACGGCGAGGTCGAAGCGGATGCCTCCCTTGGCCGGACCGCGCGACGTGTTGTGGAGCACGCGAATGCCGGTGTACACCTCGATCTCTCCGCTGTCGCGGAGGATGGGCACCGAGACGATGATCTGCTTCTCGGGCGAGCGCAGGACCTTGTAGAGTCCCGGTTCGAGGTTCAGCCGACGGGCGGCATCATCGAAGCGGTTCATCATCGCCTCGAACGGATTGTCCTCCGTGACGAAGCGACGGTCCCGATCCGGTTTGATGATGGACTGTGCGCGACGCGTCTTCGGATTCGACATTTGAGCTGAGCTCCGGCCCATTGGGGCCAAAGGGGTCTGGGTACGTCAGGCGCGGGCGCCGACCGTCCGGTCGATTGCCGCGCGAAGGTCATCTTCACCTGCTTCAAAGGCGACCGCCAGCATCGCCACCAACGGCTCCGGCACGCTCGCTGGCCACCGGTCTCGCAATTTCACCGCATCCTTCGCAGTCACCACCACATGGTCCGCCCTGCGCGCGGCGTGCGCGAGCCAGGCGACGTCCTCATCCCGGAAGGCATGGTGATCTTTCCAGGTTGCGACCTGCACCTGGGCCCCGGTGTGCTTCACCTGCGCCACGAATGCTTCGGGATCGGCAATCGCACTGGCGGCAACCACCCGTCGGCCGGCGAGCACCTCGAGTTGCTGCTCGCGACCCGACACCAGCCCCCGCACCACGGACAAGCCAAGATGGGCAATCGCCACCGGTCCCGCCACTCGATCCCGAAGGGTGTCGGCCAGTTCCAGTGCCGTCGCCGCATCAGCCCGCTTCCGGGTCACGATCACCGCGTCCGCTCGCTCCAATGCGCGCCATCCCTCCCGCCACGGCCCCGCCGGGAGCGGCCAGCGTACGGCTCGCGTGGTCTCGGCGCTGATCAGGCAGACATTCAAGTCGCGCGCCACATCCATCCGCTGGTAGGCATCGTCGAGCACCAGCACATCCGCCCCGGCTGCGACCGCTGCCGCGGCGCCGCGCCGGCGATCGGGATCCGGCACGACGATCGCCCCGGGGACTGCCTCCCGGTGGACCAACGCCTCATCCCCCCCGACTCCGCGCAGCAAAATGCCCGGGTGATAGCCGGCAGCCACCAGGTGTTCGGCGACCCACCCCGCGATCGGCGTCTTGCCGCTTCCGCCCACGGAGAGGTTGCCAATCGCGATCGTCGGCGCGGGAAGACGGTGCACACGCAACGCACCCGCTCGGTAGGCCAGTTCCCGAAGCCGCATGCCCCCTGCCCACAAACACGAGGCCGGCACCAGCGCGGCCCGGGCCACTCGCGCATCCACTCGGCGGCTCGTCCAGATCCAGCGCACGAGCCGGTGGGTGTCACTCCCGCGACGCATGATCCCCCCCCCAGGACATGCCGTCCTCAAGCCCGGCGAGTGACTCCGCGCACTGTCGCACCCCGGTGGCCAGCCCTTCCGCGCCAAACGCCACACGAAACGGGGCGCCATACGCCACCTGCACCCGACTGCCGAACTTCGGAATCATCAGGCGGTCCCAGGAACGAATCCGCCAGGCGCGTTCCGCCGACGCATGCAACGGGAGGATCCACGCCCGCTCGCGTTGTGCCGCCCGCACGACGCCGGGTTTCACTTCGCGCCGTGGCCCACGCGGTCCATCGGGGGTGATCGCCACGGGGCGACCGGCCCGCAGCGAGCGGACGGCCCCGAGGAGGGCGCGAGTCCCCCCGCGGGAGGACGAACCGGGCAGCAGGTGATATCCCAAGCCTGAAGCATAGTCACCGAGGTAGCGTCCTTCACGTGCTTCGCTCACCACGATCGCCACCTCCTGCCCGCGATGCTGCCACAACAGGGGCAGGAGCGCCTCGTGCCACGCCATGAAGACGAAGCGCTCCCCGGCATCCATGAGGGTGCGCCAGTGCTCTTCATTGCGGGCGCACACGCGCCATGAGGCGGCGAGCGTGGAGACCATGGGGCCCCCGAGCAGGCGCACGATCGCGGGTGGGACGGCGACTTTCATCGTCCGAGCAACTCCCCGGCGAGTTGGGCGACCCGCGCACTCGCTCCGGCCCCGCCAAGCCTCGCGCGGACCTCCGCGAAGCCGGCACGCTGGGCAGCGACCTCGGGTGACGCCGGATCGAGCAGCGGCGCCACCTGGGCGACGAGGCGATCCGGGGTCGCGTCGCGCTGCATCAACTCCGGGACCACCTCTCGTTCAGCAATCAAGTTCACCAGCGAAACCCACGGGACCGTCACCAAGCGGCGCGCCAGCCAGAAGGTCACGGGATTCGTGCGGTAGGCGACCACCATCGGTACGTCGGCCAGCGCGGTTTCGAGCGTGGTGGTCCCGGACTTGGCGAGCGCGGCATCCGCGGTCGCCAGCACCAGCGACGGATCTGCCCGCACGACCTGCATCTCGTCACTTCCGGGATAGTCACCCCACGGCGTCCCGGCGACCACGACACGCGAACAATGCCCGTCTTTCAGGAGACGTTGCGCGGCGGCTCGGTATGCAGGCCAGAGCCGACCGATCTCACCCCGTCGCGAACCGGGGAAGAGCGCAAGCACGCGCGCGGCCGACGGGATGCCCAGGCTCGCACGTGCAGCCGTGCGCGTGGGTGGCGCCTCGCGGTCCAAGAGTGGATGCCCCACATAGGTGGACGGAATCCCGGCGGCTTCGAAGAACGCGGGCTCGAAGGGGAGGATCACCGCGAGCCGATCCACCGCACGCGCCAACCGGGCGGCCCGAGTGGGATGCCAGGCCCACAACTGCGGCGCGATGTACCAGAGGACGGGCACCTTGGCGGCGTGAGCCGCCTCGGCCAGTCGCAGGTGGAACCCGGGATAGTCAATGGTGATCAGCAGATCATACGCGCCTGCCTCGCAGGCGCGCTTGAGTGTCCGCAACAGCTTGAGGTGGGCTGGCAGTGTCTCGATCACCTCCACGAGTCCCATCGCGGCCAATCCATCCGCACTCCAACGCACTTCGGCACCGGCGGCGGCGAGATGCGGGCCGCCCAGGGCGTGGATCATGGCGTCAGGCCACCGCTCCCGCAGCGCCCGCGCGACACGCGCGCCGTGCAGATCACCGGAGGGCTCGCCCGCGGTGATCAGGATGCGTGGCGGGATCATCGCCCGAGGGTGGGAATCGGCGTGCGCTGAACGGCGGCTGTCACCTCGAGCGCGAGCGCGAGGGCGGTGCGTCCCTCGCGCGCCGTCACGATCGTAGCCGACTCCCCGCGCACAGCGGCCACGAAGGCGGCGAGTTCGAGCCCCAGGGCATCCGCATCGGGGGTCTCGAGGGTGACGATCTCGACGATCTCTTCGAGTGATGCGCCCATGCCGGGGCGCCAGCCTTCGCGCAACCGCATGAACTGGCCGCTCCCGGCCGCGAGATCGAGGGACAGGTACCCTGACGGCTGAAAGAGGCGCAGCTTGCGAGTGCGCTCGCGCGCGACGCGCGATGAGGTTACCGAGGCGACGGCCCCGCCCTCGAACTCCACCCGGGCGTTCACCATGTCGAGGTGTGGCGACAGCACCGACACCCCGCTCGCACGCACATCGGTTGGCGCAGCCCCCCCCACCAGGTGGTTGGCGAGATCGAGATCGTGGATCATCAGGTCGAGCACGACCGCCACATCGGTTCCGCGGGGCTGGAAGGGCGCGAGCCGGATCCCTTCGAGGAACACGGGATGCTCGAGATAGGCTTGCGCCGCACGGACTGCACGATTGAACCGCTCGATGTGCCCGACGGCGAAGATCACGTCATGCCGCGCCGCTTCCGCCAGCAGCTCGTCGGCCTCCGCCAGCGTGACGGCGATCGGTTTCTCCATCAGCACCGAGACGCCCCGCCCCAGACATTCGAGCCCGACGTCGCGGTGAAATGACGTGGGCACCGCCACCGATACCGCGCGCACCGCGCCGAGCAACTCGGACAGGCTGGCGAAGGCGCGAGTGCCGACTTCCGTCGCGACCGCCGCCGCACGCACGGGGTCCGTGTCGAAGACCCCTACCAGTTCGGCCCCATGCATCGCCGCCAGGTGGCGCGCGTGGTGTCGCCCCAGCGCGCCAACGCCGACGACCCCGACGGGAATGGGGAGCGTCACGCCGGCACGCCGCGCTGCGAACTGGAGACAAACTCGAGGAACCGGGCCACCTCAGGAAGATCCGGCAGGTCCGCGCGCGCGCGCTCCATGGCCTGACCGAGGTTCAGGTCGGAGTTGAAGAAGAGCCGGTAGGCGCGCTTCAGGGCCGCGATGGTTGGGGGGGGGAATCCCTGTCGCTGGAGCCCGATGGCATTCAGCCCATAGAGCTCAACCGGATTGCCCACGGCCTTGACGAATGGAGGGATGTCCTGGTTGACCCGCGTCGCGCCGCCAATGAAGGAGTATGCGCCAATGGTGACGAACTGGTGCACGGCCACGAGGCCCGAGAGCGCGGCACGATCCTGCACGGTGACATGCCCCGCGAACTGGGTGCCGTTGGCGATGATGACGTTGCTGCCGATGTGGCAATCGTGCGCGATGTGCACGTAACTCATGATGAAGCACTCGGCGCCGATCGTGGTGCGCCCCGAGGCCGCGGTGCCGCGATTGATGGTCGAGTACTCCCGGATGATCGTGCCGTCGCCGACCTCGACCCAGGTCTCCTCGTCGCGAAACTTGAGATCCTGTGGCGCCCCGCCGAGGATCGCCCCCGAGCCGACGCGCACGCGCGCGCCGAGGCGGACATTGCGCTCGAGTGTTGCGCGCGCCGCGATGTGCGCCCCCGCCCCGATCTGCACGCCGGGTCCGATGATGGCAAAGGGGCCGATCTCGACATCCGGTCCGACCTCCGCCCCAGGATCGATCAGGGCGGTGGGATGGATGTGCGCGGTCATCGGTCCACGATCCGGGCCATGAACTCCGCTTCGCAGGTCAGGAGCCCGTCGACGTAGGTCTCCCCGCGCATCCGGCACGTCCGCCCCCGCAACTGGAGCATCGTGATCTCGAAGCGCAACTGGTCACCAGGGCGCACCGGGCGGCGGAATTTCACGCCGTCGATCGCCATGAAGTAGACCACCTTTTCCGCCGGATCCTCGAAGTGATCCATGAGCAGCATCCCGCCCGCCTGCGCCATCGCCTCGACGATGAGTACCCCGGGCATGATCGGATGCCCGGGGAAGTGCCCTTCGAAGAACGGCTCATTGATCGTCACGTTCTTGAGGCCGACAATGCGACGTTCGGCCTCGATCTCGACGATGCGGTCCACCAGCAGGAAGGGATAGCGATGCGGCATCACGGCCATGATTCGCGTCACGTCCAGCATCGCGGGGTCGGTGCGCTGCGCCTGTCGCGTCAACGCGGCGGCCAGCGCGATGTTCCCCTGGTGACTCGGTCGCTCCGCGATGATGTGGGCCCGGACGCGCGCGCCAAGCAAGGCGAGATCGCCGACCACGTCGCCGATCTTGTGGCGCACGAATTCATCCGGCCAGCGAAGGTCCCCGGTGGCCACCGCATCTTCCGACAGGACCACCGCCATGTCGGGCGTGGCCCCCTGCAACAGCCCGCGCTCGCGCAAGGCGTCTACCTCATGCGTGAACCCGAAGGTCCGCGCCGGTGCGATCTCGCGACGGAAGGTCTCGGCGTCCGCATCGAACGACGCCACCTGCCGACCGATCATGGGGTGGTCCCATGCGATCGTCGCCGTGATGCGCAGTGTCGCCGCCGGAGCCACGACGTAGTGGGCGTCCCCGGCTGTCACGACGAATGGCGTCGTGACGGTCAGGGTGGCGGGGTCGCCTTCGCGCTCCACAATCCCGGCCTGCTCGATCGCCTCCACCCACGGCAAGAACGAGCCGTCAAGCATCGGGGGCTCGGGGCCATCCAGCGTGACGAGGACGTCATCCACGGCGAGCGAGTGGAGTGCCGCCAGAATGTGCTCGACGGTCTGGACATCGACCCCGTCGCGCCCCAGGGCGGTGCGACGCTCGGTCGCCTGCACGAGGTCCACTCGCGCCGGAATGTCCGGTGCGCCATCCACATCGGCGCGCCGAAAACGAATCCCCCCCCCAGGGTCTCCCGGGCCCAGTTGCACGTTGGTGACCGCACCGGTATGCAGTCCGGTGCCGTGCAGGGTGACCGGTCCTGCGAGAGTCCGTCTAGGCATCCTGCGTGCGCTCCTTTGCCAGCGCCTCCAGGGCGCTGACGTGCTCGGCCAGGCGGTAGAGGGCCGCCTGCGCGCGTAAGAACTCCCGATGCGGTCGCGCCGGATAGCCCGAGACCGCCGTTCCGGGGGCGATCGACGAGATCACCCCAGCTTGCGCGCCCACGCGCGCGTCGTCGCCGATCTTGAGATGGCCAGCGAGGCCAGCCTGCCCGCCGAGCATGACCCGGTTCCCCACTTGCGTGCTGCCGGACACCCCCACACCCGCGACGAGGAGGCAATCCTCGCCGATGCGCACATTGTGCCCGACGTGCACCAGGTTGTCGATCTTGGTCCCACGGCCGATGACCGTGTCATCGAGCGATCCGCGATCGACGCAACTGCCCGACCCGACCTCGACGTCGTCCCCGAGAAGGCAGCCCCCGACCTGTGGCACCCGGACGTGGCCTGCGGTCCCGGATACAAACCCGAAGCCTTGGCCGCCGATGACTGCCCCGGCCTTGCACCAGACACGTGCGCCCAGCACCGACCCGGCATGGACGACCACGTGGGCGTCCAGGCGGCTACCTGCACCAATGACCACGCCCGCTTCGACGACCACACCAGGGCCGAGAATCACGCCCTCGCCGAGCACCGCACCTGCCCCGACAACCACATGCGGCCCGATCTCGACTCCACGGGCGAGCGCAACCTGCGGACCCAGGGTTGCGGTTGGGTGGATGCCCGCATTGGCGGCCGATGGCGGATGCAGTACCGCAGCCGCGGCGGCCATGGCTCGTACCGGGTCACTGACCACGATCCGTGTACTCGGGCCCGGCGCATCGTGCAGTGTGGGCGGCAACAGAACCGCCCCGGCGCGCGAGGCGGCCAGGGCGTCTGTCCAGCGCGGCCCGCTACAGAGGGCCAAGGCATCGCCTTCCGCGCGTTCCAACGAGCGGACCCTGCGAAGGACAATATCCTCCGGGCCGTCCAGACGACCGCCGACCAGATCGGCGATCGCCCGGGCCGTCAGCGCGGGCGTGGTCACCGGATTCAGTTGCCCCCGGCGCTCGCCTTGAGTCGCTCGATGACCTTGGCGGTCAGGTCCTTCGACTTGTCCGCCGCGATGATCGCGCTCGCCTGATTGCTGACGTCGAAGACGATGGCGTAGTTCCCTTCCGCTCGGATGCCCTCCACGACCGACAGGGCCCGCTCTTCCATCGGATCGATCAGCTCCTGCCGACGCGTCTGCGCGCGCTGCTGGAGTTCGGCCTCGCGCGTGCGCATCGCCGTCTCCATGTCCTCGAGCTTCTTGCGCTCGGTGGCACGGTTGCTGGCAGAGAGCATCACCGACGACTCCTCGAACTTGCCCACGGCCGTGTTCAGATCTTCCTGCAACTTCAGAATCTCGTTCCGGAAGCCCTCGAACTCGGCGACCCAGGTGGACTCCGCCTGCGCGTAGCCGGGCGTCTGCTGCATCACCGCGCGCATGTACACGAAGGCGACACCGCCGCCGGCCTGCGCCTGAACGGACGCGGTCGGAACCGCCACGGTGGCAGTCAAGAGCAGGGCGGAAAGTCGGAAAACATTGCGAATCATGCGTAAGTCCTCGTGTGCGACTGGTCGTGGCTGGTGCCCTCGGTTACATCCCGAAGTTGCCGAGCCGGAAATGGAGTTGCCACCCGGGCGCCGGGCGGCCCTGCGTGTCGGTCTTGTCAAAGCCGTACCCAAGGTCGACCCCGATCGGGCCAAGCGGGGAAATTAACGCCACGCCCACGCCGGCGCCCCGGTAGAGACGAGTAGGGTCATACTGGCGCACACTTCGATAGACGTTGCCGGCATCGAAGAAGGTGTTCAGGTACAGGGACTGCGAAAGGCGTGCACCCGCCTCGACCGTGAACGCCGCGTAGCCCTTGCCGAAGGCATCGGCGCTGGCGCGGGAGTTCGCCGCGAGCGGATCAAAGCCGTTCGGCGTGATCGAGAACTCATCATACCCGCGCAGCGGAATACCGAACTGCACGCCACCAAGCGAATAGAGTTCCGTGAAGAAGCCGCCCGGATTGCCGAAGATGAAGCCGGACTTCGCCGTGATCCCGAGCGTGAACTGCACCCCGGCCCCGATCTCCCCATTGCCCCCGGCCGTGCCGAGCGGGGTGTGCCAGCGCGTGTCGAAGTCGAGCTTCTGGTAATCGCCGGTGCCGCCGAGGATGCCGCCGTTCTGCTCGACACCGACCGAGACCAGCGACCCGCCCACCGGGAACGGGAGCCCGATCCGGTTGTCGCGGAGGAACGAGAGTCCCACCGTCGAACGGGAGCATGGCGAGCACTGGAACCGCGACTGCAGGTCGGCGGAACCCTCGGTGAAGCGGATGCGCTGGAAGCCGTACGACGCGAACACGCGCGCATAGCGCGAGCCCAGCCACGGCAGGCCGAGTTGCAGCGAACCGCCCTCCTGCTGGCGCCGGCCGAGGTCACCCACGATGAAGCGTTGCCGCGAATTGAAGAGCGAGATCGAGCCGGAGACCCGGCTCTCCTTGATCGCGGGATCGGAGTAGTTCAGGGTGAAGTCGTTGATGTTCTGCCCGAACTGCCACTGCATCCGGCCACGCTTGCCGCGCCCGAAGAGGTTCGGTTCCTCGAGTCCGAGGAAGCCACCGAGTCCGGTGCCCTGCCCGATGGACGCACCGAAGTTGATGCTCCCCGTGCGTCGCTCGGCGATCCGGAAGGTGATGTCCACGTCACCGTTCGGCAGGTCCTGCACGTCCGGGAACGGCAGTGGCTGCTCGAAGAAGTTCAGGTTGCTGATGTTCTGGTACGATCGCACCAGCAATTCGCGATTGAACAGCTGTCCAGGGATCAGGACGATGGCCTCGCGAATCACCCGCTCGTGCGTGACATCGTTGCCGACGATGTTGACCCGATTGACGTAGGCTGGCGTCCCCTCGGTGATCCGCAACCGCAGGTCCAGAATCGGCGTGCTGTCGGCGCCGAATCGCCGTGCTTCTTCCGCGATCACCGAGGAGTAGATGTAGCCGTTGTTCTTGTACGCGTTGTCCACGCGCTCCACGGCGGAACGCCAGACGGCGCGATTGAATACCTCGTCGATTTCCTTGCCGGTACCGACCTGCTCGGGTGGCACGAACTGCAGCAGGTTGGCCAGTTCGTCGACGGAGTACCGACGGTTGCCGAGGATCTCGACAGCCCCGATCCGGTACTGGCGCCCCTCCTCGATCCGCAACTGGAGGATCGCCTTGCCGTTCTCGAGATCGGGGATCAGTGAATCCCCGGTCACCTGGAAGTCCACGTACCCGCGGTCGCCATACCAATTGGGCAGGCGCTCGCGGATGTCTCCGTCGATGATGTTCTCGTCGTACTTGCCGGACCGGAACCACCAGAAGCCCTCGGGCTTGGAGCCGAGCGCGCCGACGACCTCGGCGTCCGAGAACTGCTCGTTGCCCTCGATCTGCACCTGGGAGATGACGACGCGGTTCCCCTCGCGCACCTTGAAGAGCACGGTGACCCCGCCGTCATCGGTCGGGGTGACGGTGGTGTCAATTCGCGCCGAGTAGTATCCCTCGGCCCGGTACATCGAGTCGATGCCATAGGTCGAGCGCGCCAAGGCGGCACGATCCAGGGCGCGGCCGGGGACGAGCGTCACGCGGTCCCGCACGTCGCGCGGCGAAATGCGTTCCGGCCCTTCCACCGTCCAGGAGCGCAGCACTGGCCGCTCCGTGACGATGATCACGATGACCAGCATCCCCTCAGGGGTGCGCTGTTCGACGCGCACGTCATCGAACTGCCCCGTGCTGAAGAGCGCCCGGATCGCGCGTTGCACATCGCGGTACGAGATCGTGGCCCCGAGCACGATTCCCGCGACGGTCGAGATCTGCTCACTGGAAATGCGGCTGTTGCCCTCGACGGCGATGCTGTCGACCGGCGGCGGAAGCGGTGCCACATCCTGCGCCAGCACCGGTTGCGCGATCACGACCAGCAACCCCACCAGCATGCCCACCGTGCGGCACGCGCGCCCGCTTGCAGCGGACGCGCGGTCCCACCATCGCGCGCTCAGCTTCCGGTCCCCGTCAGGGCCCGGAACGAGAGTCGATCACCTTCAGGCGCCACGTCCACCTCAATCTCGTCACCCGGAGAGAAATCCCCGGCCAGAATCCGCTCCGACAGCGGATCTTCGATGTAGCGCTGCAGCGACCGCTTCAACGGGCGGGCACCGTACGCCTGGTCATACCCGTGGTCGGCCAGGAAGGTGAGCGCCGCCGCCGTCAGCGTGACGCGGTCTCCGAGGCGACGCGTCACGTCCTTCAACAGCACCTCGACGATGCGGGCGATGTGCTCGCGATCCAGCGGATGGAAGACGATCACGTCGTCGAGACGGTTGAGGAACTCGGGGTTGAACACCTTCCCGATCTCTTCCTTCACCATCTCGGTCATCTTGCCGAAGTCGCGGGCGCCATCGCCGACATGGAAGCCGAGCGACTTGCCCTGCATGATGTCGCGTGCACCCACGTTGGAGGTCATGATGACCACGGTGTTCTTGAAGTCGATCATCCGGCCGTAGTTGTCGGTGAGGTGACCCTCATCGAGGACCTGCAGCAGGATGTTGAAGACATCAGGGTGGGCCTTCTCGATTTCGTCGAGCAGGACGACGCTGTATGGCTTCCGGCGGACGGCCTTGGTGAGCGTGCCGGAATCCTCGTAGCCCACGTAGCCCGGGGGCGCACCGATCAGGCGCGACACCGAGAATTTCTCCATGTACTCCGACATGTCCACGCGGATGAACGCTGCGGGGTCATTGAAGAGGAACCGCGCCAGCGCGCGTGCCAGTTCGGTCTTGCCGACGCCCGTGGGCCCCGAGAAGATGAACGAGCCGATCGGTCGCTGCGGATCCTTGAGCCCGGCGCGCGAGCGACGGATCGCCCGCGACACCGCCTTGATGGCCTCATCCTGGCCGATCACGCTCTCGTGCAGTTCGTCTTCCATGCGCAGCAGACGCGCCGCCTCGGCCTCCTGGATGCGCGTCACCGGGACGCCCGTCCACCGGCCGACAATGAAGGCGACCGCTTCCTCGTCAATCACCGGTCGGCGCGTCTGGCGCTCCTTCTCCCACTCCTCCTGCACCTGACGAATCTGCTGCTGCAACTCGCGCTCGCGATCGCGCAGCGCCGCGGCCTTCTCGAAATTCTGGTCGCGGACGGCCTCTTCCTTCTCGGCCGTGACGCCTTCGAGCTGTGCCTTCAGCTCCCCGACTTCAGCGGGCGGATGCTGCGACGCGAGGCGCGCGCGTGCGCCGGCCTCATCGATCACGTCGATTGCCTTGTCCGGCAGGAACCGGTCGGTGATGTAGCGCTCCGACAATTCCGCGGCGGCCTGCAACGTGGCGTCGGGAATCGTGATGCGGTGGTGCTCCTCGTACTTCGGGCGGAGGCCCTGGAGGATCTGCACCGTCTCCTCGATCGAGGGGGGATCCACGACGACGGTCTGGAAGCGACGCTCGAGGGCGCCGTCCTTCTCGATGTACTTGCGGTACTCATTGAGCGTCGAGGCCCCGACGCACTGCAGCTCGCCGCGTGCGAGGGCCGGCTTCAGCATGTTGCTGGCGTCAATGGCGCCCTCGGCCGCCCCCGCGCCGACCAGCGTGTGCAGCTCGTCGATGAAGAGGATGACGTTCTTGCTCTGCGCAATCTCGTTCATCACGGCCTTGAGCCGCTCCTCGAATTGTCCGCGATACTTCGTACCCGCGATGACGGCGGCCATGTCGAGCGAGAGGACGCGATGGTCGCGCAGCACATCCGGGCACTGGCCACTCGCGACGAGGAGCGCGAGCCCCTCGACGATGGCCGTCTTGCCCACACCCGGCTCGCCGATCAGCACGGGATTGTTCTTCTTGCGGCGCGCGAGGATCTCCATCACGCGTTCGATCTCCTTGGCGCGACCGATGGTCGGGTCGAGGGCGCCCTCTGCCGCGAGGACAGTCAGGTCGCGGCAGAAGTGATCGAGCGCCGGCGTCTTCGACTTCTTCTCGGCCTTGGGCGGGACTGCCTGCGGACCGTTCCCCCCCCCAGCAGTGGCGGCCTGCTGCGGCGGTGGGACATCGCTGCCCAGGAGACGGAGCGTTTCGGAACGCGACTGCTCCAGCCCCACGCCCGCATCGGTCAGGACCTGCGCGGCGATCCCCTTCTCCTCGCGCAGCAGGCCGAGCAGCAGGTGCTCGGTGCCGACATAGGAGTGGTTCAGCTCGCGCGCCTCCATCATCGCCAGTTCGAGCACCTTCTTCGCCCGCGACGTATACGGCAACTCGGGACCGGCCGCCGCGGCCGCCTTCCCCTTCTTCACCGTCTCCTCGATCTTCTGCTGGATCTCCTCGAGGTCCACTCCGAGGTTGGTGAGCACGGCGGCTGCGACCCCTTCGCCCTCGCGAATGAGGCCCAGGAGGATGTGCTCGGTGCCGACATACTCGTGGTGGAGGCGAGCCGCCTCCTCACGAGCCATCTGCAGCACCTTCCGGACACGATCGGTGAAGTTGTAGCCGTTCATCGGGGGTCTTCCTCCAGCATCCGGCGCACCAGCGTCGCGCGGTGCACCGGCAAGGCCTCATCTTCGAGGCCGGTTCCGGCCGCGCGGGCGACATGCGCATCCTGCGCCAGCACCAGCAGCCGGTTCAACGTGACAAGCGACGGACCGGGCAGGAGTCCCATCCCGACTCCGAGCCGGACGCCGCTCATGAGATTCAATGCTTCGTCGAAGGAAAGCGCCCGAGCGTGCCGCAACAGGGCCCACGCCCGCCAGACGCGATCCTCCACCAACGACGCCGCGTCCCGGGACAGCACATCCCGCGCTCGGGCTTCGTGGCCCATCACTTCCTGCACCAAGCGTCCGAGGTGGTCCAGCAACTCCGCCTCGGACTTCCCCAACGTCGTCTGATTCGAGAGCTGGAAGAGATTTCCCAGCACCTCACTGCCCTCGCCGTACAGCCCACGGTGCGTCAGGCCCACCTGGGCCAAACCATGCAACACCCGGGCAATTTCCTTCGTGAGGACGAGCGCCGGAAGGTGGATCAGCACAGACGCCCGCAGCCCCGTTCCCACGTTTGTGGGACAACCCGTAAGATAGCCGAATTCCGAGTGGAAGGCGAAGGAAAGCCTGCTCCCCAACGCCTCATCGGCGCCGCCTGCGGCGGTCCACGCCGCATCCAGCGCAAAGCCGGGTTGCAGCGATTGAATCCGCAGATGGTCCTCCTCGTTGACCATGACCGCCACCGGACCGGCGACGACCACCGCCGCCCCAGAAGCGACCCGTCCACCCGGTCCCAGGCCGGCAAGTTCCCGCGAGACCAGCTGCCGCTCGTGCAGCCAACGCCGCGCCGCGCGGGGCAGGCCGTCGAGCCGGTACCACGTGCCGGCCGCCAGGTCCCCAGATTCCTCCACCGCGGCCTCCACCAGCCGCAGGATCCCCTCTCGGTCCATCGCGCTGTTGCGCCCCGCAAACGGCCGCCCCGCCAGATTGCGAGCCAGTCGGACCCGGGTGGAGAGCACCAGCCCATCGGCAGCCTCGCCCGACTCGAGCCAGGGGAGCGCGTCGTCGGGGATCACGATTCCTCCAACGACCGCAGTCGGTCTCGGAGTTCCGCCGCGGCCTCGAACTGCTCGGTCTCGATCGCCTGCCGCAGTGCCTCACGGAGTTTGGCTCGTTCGTGAGCCACCGCCCGCTCCGGGTCCGTGGCCAGCGCCGGGTCGTCGTAACGTCGCCCGGTGTGCCGGGTGGCGCCGTGCAACCGGCGGATGAGGTCGCGGAGCGGTCGTTCGAAGGTCACCCAGCAGGCAGGACACCCTGTGCGTCCAGATGCCCGGAAGTCGGCCAGCGTCGCACCGCACCCCGGGCAGGCATCGCCCACCGTGGCCGCTGCGGCCAGCGCGGACCCACCCTTCCCCAGCGTGGCCAGAAACGAGCCCAACGGGGTGGCAGCGGCCTCCTCGACCGCCATCCCGCGCTCCGCCGCGCACTTGCCACAGAGGTGCACCGTGGAGACGGTGTCGCCGCTGACTTCCGTCAGGTGCACCACCGCTTCGCGCTCATGGCATTGCTGGCAGGCGCTCACGACATCTGCTCCCCGGGTACGGCCTCGCGCAAGTGGCCCGCTTCGAGCGCGAGGACGCGGTCAGCCTGCCCGGCCAGCACCGGGTTGTGGGTCACGGCGATCACCGCGGTCCCGCGACGGCGTGCCAGACCCGCGAGCAGTTCGTGCACCCGAGCCCCGGTTGACGGATCGAGATTGCCGGTGGGCTCATCCGCGAGCAGGATCGCCGGATCGGTCACGATGGCCCGGGCGAGGGCCACGCGCTGCTGCTCACCACCCGACAAGACGGTGACTCTCGACGTGGCGCGCGCGGCGAGCCCGACTTCCTCGAGGACCTCATTCGCCCGGTGACTGGCCGTGGCTGGCGCGGTACCGCCAACGAGCAGCGGCATCATCACGTTCTCCAGCGCGGTGAAATCACGCAGCAGATGGTGGAACTGAAACACGAACCCGACACGACGATTCCGCACGTCAGCCAGTGCATCGGATGAGAGGCTACCGAGTACCACACCCTCGAGGCGGACCGTTCCCGCGTCGGGACGATCGAGGCCACCGAGGAGGTGCAGCAGCGTACTCTTGCCACACCCACTCGCTCCCACGACTGCAACGAACTCCCCACCCGACACGCTCAGGTCCGCGCCATCGAGTACGACGATCGGTTTGCCGTCGCCGCCCGTGAACACGCGGCGCAGTCCGAGACCCTCGAGCACGGTGGTCATTCGGCCCGAATCGCTTCCACCGGCTCGAGTCTGGCGGCCTGCCGGGCGGGATGGATGGTCGCGACGATCGCCAGCGCAATCGCCACGACCACGATGACCACCACGTCGACCATCTCGGTGCGAATCGGCAGCTTCTCGATGAAGTACACCTGCGGGTCAATCTTGATCAGACCGCCGCGATCGACCAGCAGCGAGATCGCGAGCCCAAGCACGAGCCCGATGCCGGTTCCGATTGCCCCGATGATGGCGCCTTGTGCGAGGAAGATGCGGCCGATCCCCTGAGCCGGAAGTCCCATCGCCCGGAGGATGCCGATCTCGCGGGTCTTGAAGGCCACCACCATTGTGAGCGTGCCGACGATGTTGAAGGCGGCGACCACCATGATGAAGAAGATCACCAACCCCATCGCGAGCTTCTCGAGCTTGAGCGCTGCAAAGAGCGATGCGTTCTGATCCTGCCACGTTTCCGAATAGTACGGATAGCCAAGCACGGAGTCGATCCGCTCCGCGACGAGCGGCGCCGCCCACGGATCAGCGACCCGCACCGCGAGATCGGAGACCGCGCTATCGAGTCCGGCGAAGCGCTGCGCGCTCGCCCGGTCCATCATCACGAATTCGGCGTCGTAGATGTACATCCCGGTCTCGAAGATTCCGGTCACTTCCACGATCCACCACACGGGCGTCACCGTCCCTGTGACGCGACTGACCTGTGCCGACGCCGGCGACACCATCCGCAGGCGGTCGCCTGGACCGACGTTGAGCCGCAACGCCAGACGCGTCCCGAGCACGACGCCCGCATCGATCTCATCATCTGGTGGCCGCGGGGTGAAGTCACCCTGCACCATCACCTGTGCGACACCCGTGACCACCTCGGTGCCTTCGCCGGGCTCAAGCCCCGCGACCTTCGCGAGTTCGACATGGCGCGCCATGTTCTGCACCATGGTGCCGGTCACGACTTCCGGGGCGACTGCGACCACGCCCTCGACGCCGCGAATGATCTCACTCGCTTCGCGCCACCCCTCCATGCGCAGTCCCTCCCCGAAGGTGAGCACACGCAAGTGCGGCGAAGCCGTGAGGATGCGATCGCGCAGGTCGTCGCGGAGACCGTTCATGAGGCCAAGCACCAGAATCAGCGCCGTCACGCCGACCGCGATGCCGCCGATGGCGACGACCGTCTGCAGGGCAGCCCGCCGCGTCCCACGCTGACCGCGCAAGTAGCGGAGCGCGACCCGACGCTCGAGGGGGGTGGGCCACCAGCCCATCAGGAAGCGCTCACGCGTTGTCGTCGGTGCGTCGGCCCGAGGTCTCGGGACGCATTGCGGGGAAGAGGATCACGTCGCGAATGGAATCCTCACCCGCGAGCAGCATCACCAGACGATCGATGCCCACCCCGATGCCACCGGTCGGCGGCATCCCGTACTCGAGCGCCCTGACATAATCGGCATCGAACTGTTGTGCTTCGTCGTCGCCGGCGGCGCGTTGTGACACCTGATCCTCGAAGCGCGCACGCTGATCGTCGGGATCGTTGAGCTCGCTGAAGGCGTTGGCGATCTCCTTGCCGAGCACGAAGAATTCGAAGCGCTCGGTGAGTTCGGGGTTGTCGCGATGTGGCTTCGCCAGCGGTGAAAGCGCTCGTGGGTAATCCTCCAC
>JAABRY010000004.1 GCA_011390645.1 Gemmatimonadota bacterium | reverse complement strand
TCGCGGCCGACTCTACCGTGGGACGGATCGAAGCGACGGCCACCACTCGCTGGTTCGGCTTCAAGGATGACGTCGTGGTGCGCATCGCAGCGGATGGGTCACGCACCCGAGTGGATGTGCGCTCGGTCTCGCGCGTCGGTGGAAGCGACGTGGGTGCCAACGCAGCACGGATCCGGAAGTACCTCGCGCGCCTGCAGCCCTGAGCACTGCACCCCTGAGCGGACCAATGATCCGTACCGCCGCGATGATGATGGGGATCGCCCTGACCTGCTACACGGTCGGGGTCTGGGGAGAGCGACTGTCGGGACGGCTGCGTCCGTGGCATGCCGTGCTCTTCTGGCTCGGCCTCATCGCCGACACCACTGGCACCGAGATGATGCGGCGGATTGCGGGCGGATGGCACTTCACGCTGCACGGTGCCACGGGTGTGGTTGCGTTGATGCTCATGTGTGCACACGCGATCTGGGCGACCGTCGTCCTGGTGCGCCGCGACGAGCGCGCCATCCTGACCTTCCATCGCATCAGCGTCGTCGTCTGGGCGATCTGGCTGGTGCCGTTCATCGGTGGCATGGTGGCTGGGATGTGGCGGTGAAATTCCGGGTGTTCGTGGTCGTTGCCTCCGGCCTCCGGGCGCGATAGGCTTCGGGGGTCCGCCGCAGCGTGGCGGACACCTCTCAGAGGAGCGTCCCATGAGTCGCGTCGTCGTTCTCGGGGCTGGAGTCTCCGGACACACTGCGGCAGCGTTCGCCCGCAAGTGGCTGGACAAGGGCGACACCGTTACCGTCGTCTCTCCCAAGGATTACTACAACTGGATCCCTTCGAACATCTGGGTCGGCGTCGGATTGATGCGCGAAGACCAGGTGACCTTTCCACTCAAGCCCGTCTATGCACGCCATGGCATCGAGTTCGTGCATGGTGCGGCGCTGGCGATCCATCCCGAAGGCGATCGCGAGGACGCGACGCCGTACGTGATGGTGGCCCCGACCGAGGGAGCCTCCGCCGCGCACGTCAAGGTCCCGTATGACTATCTGATCAACGCCACCGGACCACAACTGCGGTTCGACAAGACCCCGGGACTCGGGCCGGACGGGCACAGCTATTCGGTGTGTACCCAGGATCACGCCACCCATGCGGCGCATGGCCTGGCAGAGTCCGTGGAACGGATGAAGCGCGGCGAGCAGCAGACGTTCGTTGTCGGGGTGGGACACGGCACCTGCACCTGCGAGGGCGCCGCCTTCGAGTACATCGTCAATCTCGAATTCGAACTGCGGCAACGCGGTGTGCGCGACAAGGCCAAGGTCGTCTGGCTGACAAACGAGTACGAGCTCGGCGACTTCGGCATGGGGGGGATGCACTTCAACACCGGCGGCTACATCACGCCGAGCAGCCTCTTCAACGAGTCCTTGTTCGCGGAACGAGGCATTGACTGGATCAGCCGTGCCCACCCTCGGGAAGTGGAGCGCGGTCGTGTGCACTACGAGACCCTTGACGGTGCGGTCCGCGAGCAGGACTTCGACTTTGCCATGCTCCTGCCACCGTTCACCGGCGTCGGGCTCACCGGTGTGGATCGTGATGGTGGTGACATCACCGCGCGCCTCTTCCAGCCCAATGGCTTCATGAAGGTCGACGCTGACTACACCGCGAAGCCGTACGAGGAATGGCGTGCGAGCGACTGGCCGAGCACGTATCAGTCGCCGGCGTATGCCAACATCTTCGCGGTCGGCATCGCCTTCGCCCCGCCGCACGCCATTTCGCGCCCCTACACGGCACCCTCAGGCGCGGCGATCGCCCCTGCTCCTCCCCGCACCGGGATGCCGTCGGCCATCATCGGCAAGACGGTCGCCCGCACGGTCGTGGACCAGATCCAGGGGCGCACCGGGCCGATGCACACTGCCTCGATGGCCAAGATGGGCGCGGCCTGCGTCGCCTCCGCGGGGGCCAACCCCTTCACGGGCACCGCCGCCTCGATGGTCGTCTATCCGATCGTGCCCGACTTCGAACGCTACCCGGAGTACGGTCGTGACATCGAACGCACCTTCGGTGAGATCGGCCTGGCGGGGCACTGGATCAAGATCCTGTTGCACCACCTCTTCCTCCACAAGGCACGGCTCCGGCCGGGCTGGACCCTGATCCCGGAGTAGCTCCATGGCCACCAAACATCCGTACGTCACGGTGCCAACCCGTCGCACCATCTTCCTGCGCACCTTCCTGCCCTGGCAGGTGTGGCGCTTCATTCGCATCAACCTGAAGATGCTCGGCGTGATCCGGCTCAGTCACTGATGGGAGCGACCCCGCTCGTCACGGTGTTCGCCTCGGGCGATTCCGCGAAGATCATCGTCGCGAAGATGCTGCTGGAAGCGAGTGAGATCCCGTTCGTCGTCGTGGGTGATGGCCTGCAGGATCTCTTCGGCATCGGCCGGCTGACCGGCGGGACCAACTTCATCACCGGTCCGGTGCAGATTCGGGTCACGGATGACGATGCCGAAGACGCGCTCGAGATCCTCGCGGACATGGAGAAGGAGGACGACGCGTGATGACGCGTTTCGGGTGGATCGCAGCTGCGGTGTTGATCAGTCCGGCATCCCTCATGGCGCAAACGCACGACGAGAACGACCTGGTGCGGCGCATCCTGACCGCGGAGGATCGGCGCGATACCACTGACGCCAGCCTGCGGCTTGGCGCAGCGCACCCCGATGCGCGGATACGCGTGCTCGCGGAGCGCGCGCGGGGACGTATCGCGGATCCGCTCTTCGTCGCGCGCACCGCATTGCCGGCGCCCACGGCACCGCCAGCGTACGCCGACCCCGCTTGGCGACTGCGCTATCGTGCGCTGGGCGTCCGCAACGTGACCTGTGAACTGGTCCATGCCGGCCTGGCGGACAGCGCGTGGCCAGTCCGTTTTCGCGCCGCCGCAGCGCTGACACCCGCCTGCGCTGACGGAGCGTCCCTCGACCCGTTGACCTCATGGGCCGATGCGCTTCCGACCGGAGAGATGGTGCGCCCGGCCGGCGGCGTGTCATGGCACGGCGCAGCGCACGCCATCGTGGCACTCGCCCGGGTGGCCCCCGACGAGGCGGTGCGCCGGTTGAGCCATTTCGAGGCACACCCGGTCTGGCATGTGCGACAGTATGCGGTCCGCGCGGCAGCCGCGCTGGGCGACTCGCTACGGCTGCGTGCCGCGGTGGCGGACACCCACCCGAACGTGCGCGCCGCGGCGATCACCGCGCTGGCGGCGTCCACCAATCCGCTCGATCGCGGTCGCTTCATCGCGGCCCTGCGCCAGAACGATGTGCCGACGGTGCTCGCCGCGGCGCGCGCACTGAAGGACGCCCCAGAACCGGCGGCGGTTCGAGCAGCATCGGCCGCGTGGACCCACTGGGTGGCTCGTGGCATCGCCACGGAGCGCGACGTGCGGGAGGCACTGCTCGCCGTGGCGGGTCGACCGGCGAGCGACGACCGTCCCCCCCCCACGGAAACCACCATCTCGCCCACGGCTGTGGACCTTGCACTCGGAGCCGACCGACACCTGCACGTCGCGATGGCAGCGTCGAGTGGTGGCGGAAGCTTCACGGTGCGTCTTCGCGGCGATGTCGCCCCGATCATGGCGGCACACATCTACGAACTCGCACGGACCGGCTACTACGACGGGCTCTCCTGGCATCGCGTCGAGCACGACTTCGTGATTCAGGGCGGCTCCCCCGGCAGTGACGAGTACATCGGCCTCCCGCACTTCCTGCGTGACGAACTCGGGTTGGTGCCGCACGTCCGAGGGACGATCGGCATGAGCACGCGGGGCCATGACACGGGCGATGCCCAGTGGTTCATCAACCTCCGCGACAATCTCCGACTCGGCCGTGACTACACGGTCTTCGGAGAAGTCATTGAGGGGATCGAAGTGGTCGACGGGATCCTCGAGGGCGATGTCATCGCGAGCATCCGTGCGCTGGTGCTGAACTGACCCGCGTGGCGCCCGCGCCACACCTGCAACAGTTCGGCAACACGGCTTGCCGATTGGCGCGCGAGCCGTAGCTTCTCCCCGTCCCCGCGGCGAGCAGATCGCCCATCGCACGACTCCCATGATCCCGGAACAACTGATGCCCCTCTCCCGTGTCTTGCTGGCCATGCGACGGTCCGTCGCGCTGGTCACCACCATCCTGCTCGCCTCCGGTTGCAGCGATCGCCCCTTGCCCGTTGACCCGTCCGCTGCGGAGCCGCAACTGGCGGCGTCGCTCGGCGTCGCCTCCACGTCCGGCGTGGTGATCTCGCAGGTGTATGGTGGGGGGGGGAACTCGGGCGCACCCTACACCAACGACTTTGTCGAGCTGTTCAACGCCGGGACGGGCCCGGTCTCGATCGCCGGGTGGTCGATCCAGTACGCCTCGGCCACCGGCACGGGAGCGCTCGGCGCAAACGCAGGCCAACTGGTCGCCCTGGCGGGAAGCATCGCCCCGGGCAAGTATCACCTGGTTCAGCTTGGCGGGGGGGCGACCGGCGTGGCCCTGCCGACGCCGGATGCCACCGGCACGATCAACATGTCCGCCAGCAGCGGCAAGGTGGCGCTGGTTCGGCAGGCCACCGGCCTCGGCTGCAACGGAGGGTCCACCCCCTGCGACGCGGCCCAGCTCGCCCTCATTGAGGACCTGGTCGGCTTTGGCAGCGCAAACTTCTTCGAAGGCACGGCCACCCCGACGCTGAGCAACACGACGGCGGCGCTCCGCAAGGGCAATGGCGCACAGGATACCGGCAACAATGCCGCCGACTTCGAGGTCGGTGCCCCGACGCCGCGCAACAGCGGCTTTGGCGGCGGCGGTGGTGACGACGATGACGACTCGGATCCGATTGCCTGCGCCACCCCCTTCACGCCCATCTTCACGATCCAGGGCAACGGCGCCGCCGCCGCCATCACCGGTCCGGTGGTCACGCGGGGCGTCGTGGTCGGCGACTACGAGGGTGCTTCCCCGGCGCTGCGCGGCTTCTACCTCCAGGATGCCACCGGCGACGGCAACGCGGCGACCTCCGACGGCATCTTCGTCTTCAACGGCAACAACAACAGCGTCTCGCTCGGTGACGTGGTGCTCGTGTCGGGCTCCGCGGCGGAGTTCCAGAACCAGACGCAGATCAGCGCCACCACGGTCACCGTATGCGGCACCGGCACCGTCACCCCGGTGGATGTCACCCTCCCGGTGCCCTCGGCGGAATACCTCGAGCGCTATGAGGGCATGCTGGTCCGCTTTCCGCAGACGCTCACGGTGACTGAGCACTTCCAGCTCGGCCGCTTCGGGCAGGTCGTGATGTCGTCCAATGGCCGTTTGGCGCAGCCGACCAACGTGTTTGCGCCGGGTGCTGCCGCGCTCGCGCTCCAGGCGCAGAACGATCTGAATCGCATCATTGTGGATGACGCGCTCCAGAACCAGAATGCCGACCCGATTCTCTTCGGCCGCAGCGGCAATCCGCTGAGCGCGAGCAACACCCTCCGCGGCGGCGACCAGGCGAGCGGGATCGTTGGCGTGTTGACATACACATGGGCTGGCAATGCGGCGAGCGGCAACGCTTACCGCCTCCGTCCGATCGGTGCGCTGGGTGGCGAGGTGCCGAACTTCGTCGCCGCAAACCCGCGGCCCGCCTCACCCGCACCGGTGGGGGGCACGATGACCGTCGCGTCGTTCAATGTCCTCAATTACTTCAACACCTTCGGCAACGGGAACTGCGCCACCGGCGTCTCCAGCGCGGTGACCAATTGTCGCGGGGCGAACAACGCCGCGGAATTCCAGCGCCAGCGCGCCAAGATCATCGCGGCGCTCGCGACGATGAACGCTGCCATTGTCGGCTTGATGGAAATCGAGAATGACGGCTACGGAGCCACCAGCGCCGTGCAGGACCTCATCAATGGCCTGAACAATGCCACATCTCCTGGGCAGTGGGCCTTCATCGATGCCGATGCCGGCACTGGCATGCTGAATGCTCTCGGCACCGACGCCATCAAGGTCGCACTCATTTACCAGCCCGCGAAGGTGACCCCGACGGGCCGCACCGCGGCACTCAACACCGTGAGCTTCGTGACGGGTGGCGATGGTGACGCACGCAATCGCCCGGCACTCGCACAGGCCTTCCTGCGGGCTGATGGTGGCCGTCTGGTTGTTGCCGTGAATCACCTCAAGAGCAAGGGGAGTGCGTGTGATGCCCCCGACCTCGGCGATGGGCAGGGGAATTGCGCTGCCGTCCGCACTGCCGCCGCCGCGGAGCTCGCAGCATGGCTCGCACTCGATCCGACTGACACCGGTGAGCAGGACGCCCTGATCATCGGCGACCTCAACGCGTACGCCAAGGAAGATCCGATCACGGCGATCCGCAATGCCGGCTACACCAACCTGCTCGCGACCTTCGGTGGTCAGGGCGCGTATGGCTACGCCTTCGACGGTCAGTGGGGGTATCTCGACCACGCCCTCGCCTCGGCGAGCCTCGCCGCGCAGGTGACGGGGGCGACCGAGTGGCACATCAACGCCGATGAGCCCGCCGTGCTGGATTACAACGTCGAGTTCAAGAGCGCCGGCCTGCAGGCGTCACTATTTGCCCCGGACCCCTTCCGTAGCTCGGACCATGATCCGGTGATCATCGGCCTCAACCTCACGCCCCCGCCGGTGCGCTACACCTTTGGCGGTTTCCTGGCGCCGATCGGTGGCGGCCAGGGCATGATGCCTGCCAGCGCCGGCAGCAACATCCCGGTGCGATTCTCACTTGGGGGCGATCAGGGGACGAAGATCTTCCTCCCGGGCTTCCCCGCATCGCGCCTCGTGTCGTGCACCACCGGTGACGTGCTCGGTGGCTTCATCTCCGCTGGCTCCCCGGGCAAGAGCGCGCTGAGCTATGCGCGTGGCAACCGCGTCTACACCTTCGGATGGAAGACCGAAACAACCTGGAGCGGCAGCTGCCGCGAGTTGGTGCTCCGATTCCAGGATGAGACACAGGAGACGGTGGTCATCGACTTCCGCAACTGAGCCGCCCCCGCCCTGCGCTAGATCGGGACGACCGCGAGCCCCTGCCATTCCCGGCAGGGGCTCGCGCCGTTTCATGGCGAGGATACCTTTCGCCAACCTCTCTCCTCGCCCAGCTCACCCGGAGCGTCCCGATGTCGCTGCGCCCGTTCATCCGCCTCGTCATGCTTGTCGGCCTCGTCACCGCCCCCGTCGTCGCGCAACGCCCCGTCCTGCCAGCAGCGACCGAAGCGCATATCGCGAAGCTGGAGCAGCAGATCATCGCCTGGCGGCGCGACATCCATCAACACCCGGAACTCAGCAACCGTGAACATCGTACCGCCAACCTCGTCGCCGACCACCTGCGCAGTCTTGGCATCGAGGTGCAGACGGGTGTAGCGCATACGGGGGTGGTGGGCATCCTCCGCGGCGGCAAGCCGGGGCCGGTCGTGCTGCTGCGCGCCGACATGGACGCGCTCCCGGTCACCGAGTCCTCTGACCTGCCGTTCAAGTCCACCGCGCGCGCGATGTTCAACGGGCAGGAGGTCGGTGTGAGTCATGCCTGCGGCCACGACACCCACGTGGCGATCCTGATGGGCGTGGCCAGTGCGATGGCGGCGATGCGCGACGACTTGCAGGGCACGATCAAGTTCGTCTTCCAGCCCGCGGAGGAGGGCCCGCCGGAAGGTGAGCAGGGCGGCGCAGAGATGATGGTGCGCGAGGGAATCCTCGACAACCCGACGGTCGATGCGGCCTTCGCCCTCCACATCGGTGCGGACGATGCGGTGCACAATCTCTTCTACACCTCCGGTGGCGTGTATGCGAGCGCCGATGACTTCCGGATCACCGTGCGCGGCAAGCAATCGCACGGCGGCTACCCCTGGGATGGCGTGGATCCGATCGTCGCCTCCGCGCATATCATCACCGCGCTCCAGACCATCACCTCACGCAACATCAAGTTGCTGGACAATCCCGCGGTCGTGACCGTCGGGATGATTCGCGGCGGCGTCCGCTCCAATATCGTCCCCGCGGAAGTCGAGATGGTCGGCACCCTGCGCGCCCTCAGCCCGAGCGATCGCGAGCTGATCCATCGTCGCGTTCGGGAGATCGCCACCAAGGTCGCCGAAGGCATGGGTGCCACCGCCACCGTGCAGATCCCGGTGACCACAGCGTATCCGGTGACCTACAACGACCCGGACCTGACGGCGCGGATGATTCCGATTCTCGAGGCGGTGGCGGGGCCGGGCCGCGCTCATGCGCAACGCCCGGTGACCGGCGCAGAGGACTTCGCGTTCATCGCGGCCAAGGTGCCGAGCGTCTACATCGGACTGGGTGGTCGTCCCGCCAACGTGGCCAAGGAGGACGCCCCGTCGCACCACACGCCGGAATTCTTCGTGGATGACAGCGGGCTGAACCTTGGCGTGCGGGCCTTCACTGCGATGGCACTGCACTACATGGCAACGCACCCGACGGCGGGCGCGCAATGATCGGTGGCCCGTGCGTCGCGGGTGACACCTAGCGATGCCGCACACCGAGTACATCATCGTCCTCACCATCCTGGGCGTCGCGTTCCTCGCGGCGGCGATTCTGCCGCGATGGCTGAGCAAGGCGCCCCTGACCCTGCCGATGTTCTATGTGGCCGCCGGGATGGTGGTCGGCACCGCGTGGCCAGTGGAAACGCGAGTGGATCCGATCGTCCACGGGGCGACCATCGAGCGTCTCGCCGAGTTGGCCGTCATCCTTTCGCTGATGTCTGCAGGGCTCAAGATCGATCGACCGCTCGGCTGGAAGAGCTGGACGTCGACATGGCGCCTGTTGGCGATCACGATGCCGCTGTGCATCATCGCACTCGCCTGGGGTGGCGTCGCGTGGTTGGGACTGCCACTGGCCGGTGCGCTGTTGCTGGCCGCCTCCATGGCCCCCACCGACCCCGTCCTCGCGTCGGATGTCCAGGTGGGTCCGCCGGGTGAGGGCGCTGAGCACGAACCGGAATTCGCCCTCACCAGCGAAGCCGGCCTCAACGACAGCCTCGCGTTTCCCTTCGTGAATCTCGCGATCGTCCTCGCGGTCCACGGTCTCGCCGAGAAGGCGCTCGTGGAGTGGGCGCTGGTCGATGTGCTCTGGAAGCTGCTGGCGGGTGCAGCGGTCGGACTCGCCGTGGGACGAGTCGTGGCCGTAGTCGTGCTTCGATTCGGACGACCGAAGCCGGTGACGGATGGCTTCCTCGCGCTGGCACTGACGCTCTTCACCTATGGTGTCACCGAGCTGGTCCACGGGTACGGCTTTCTGGCCGTCTTTGTGGCGGCGCTCGCCTTTCGACGTCACGAGATGGGGCATGAGCTGCACCCCGCGCTGCACGCATTCAGTGAGCAACTCGAGCAGTTGCTCATGGCGGTGTTGCTGATGGGGCTTGGCGTCGCGGTGGTCCACGGCGTACTGGACCCCCTGGGTGTGCCGGGGATGCTGCTGGGGCTGGGATTCCTGCTTGTGGTCAGGCCGATCAGCGGGTGGATCGCGCTCACGGGGGCCGGCGTGGCCAATCGCCATCGTGCGGTGATCGCGACCTACGGGATCCGTGGCATCGGCAGCTTCTACTATCTGGCGCACGGGCTGCAATCGGGCCACTTCACCCCAGCGATCGCCGGACAACTCTGGGCCATTGCGGCGGGCATCGTGCTCGCCTCGATCGTCCTCCACGGTGCCACCGCCTCGTGGGCGATGCGTGCCACCGCTGGACCGAGTGCGGCGAATCGGAACTAGGTGCGTTCGGTATCCTTGAGCATCGGCTCGACCGTGGTGGTGTAACACTCCGGGCAGATGCCGTGACTGAAGCGGGAGTCGGTGTGGTGGGCGATGTAGTCCTCGACACTATGCCAGAAGTCCTCGGGATCGCGCACCTTCCGGCAGTAGGAGCAGATCGGCAGGATTTCCTGCAACTGGCGCACTTCGGCCAGGGCGGCCTGCAACTCGCCCACCAGCCGCTCACGCTCCGCCTCTGCGGCCTTGCGATGCGTGATGTCATGCGCGATCGAGTAGATCACCTGCTGCTCCACGTCCGCCACGGCATTCCAGAGGAACCACTTGTACGAGCCATCCTGACAGAGGTACCGGTTCTCGAAGGAGATCGCGGCGCCTCCAGCACGCACTTCCAGATTCTTGGCACGGGTGCGCTCACGATCATCCGGATGGACGAACTCGATCATCGGGCGAGAGGTGAGTTGCCCGATCGACCAACCCAGCGTACGCTCCCACGACGGGCTCAACCGGCGGAAGTAGCCAGTGAAGTCCGCGAAGGTCAGCATGTCGATCGAGAGCTCGAAGAACCGCTCTGCGGCATGGTCGTCAAGAGACGGCGGCGGATCGGACGTGTTCATCCCCCAAATTTAACCGGGATGATACGGTGATCCTTCGCTCCCCAGTGGGGTAGTTTCAAGGATGAGCCCGATTCGCCAAGTTGCCATCCTCGGTGCCGGCTACGTCGGAACCGCCGTGGCCCGCACGCTTTCCAGCCACGGCACCGCTGTGTGGGCGGTGCGCCGCCGGCCTTCCCCACCCGCACACGGGATCACCTGGCTTGCCGGCGATCTCGCCACCGGCGAGGTGGCGGGGCTTCCCACGCAGCTCGATGCCGTCATCCTCTCGGTCGCGCCCTCGAGCGGCGCCGACAGCTACGAGGACACCTACCCGCCGGCGGCACGCACCGCACTGGCCATCGCCGCTGCCTCGGGCGCGAAGGCGGTGGTCTACACCTCGAGCACGGGGGTGTACGGGGAGCACGACGGGGGGTGGGTGGAAGAGGCCACCCCGCGGCGCGGCGCGGGGCCAGGCAATCAGGCATTGATCGAGGCAGAAGACACGCTGCTGCAGTCCGAGCGCGGAGGGGTCACGGTCCTACGAGTGGCCGGGATCTATGGCCCTGGGCGGGACCCCAGGAGCCGCTACGCGCATCCAGCGATGCTCCCCAGTCGCGGTCAGTACTGGACCAACCTCGCCCACCAGACGGACATCGTCGGGGCCATCCTGCACACGCTCTCCCATGAGGGTGCGCCACGCGCCCTGAACGTGAGCGATGGCAACCCCGCCCTTGCCGCGGATGTCGCCCGGTGGTGCGCGGCCGAACGCGGGCAGGACCCTGCAACCCTGGTCTTCGACAACGACGCACCCCTCAGTCGCTCCAACCAGCGGGTGTCAAATGCCGCCCTGCGTGCCACGGGCTGGGAGCCGCAGTTCCCATCGTTCCGCGAGGGATTCACCCACGGGGTCTGACCCCCCGACCCTCGCTGGCGCCACGGGCACCGAAGTCCCCCTCACCCGTTCACAGTTCACCGTTTCCCCCTCACCCCTCACCCCTCACCCAATCCCCTGCGTGACCGCCCGTTCGATCATGTCACCGAAGCGGTCCACCTCTTCGACGGTTGTGTAGACGTTCGGGGTGATCCGCAGCCCCGAGAATTCCTTGTGGTTGATGGCGACGGTGACAATGCGGTGTTTCTCCATCAACCACGGCGTGAGCTTGCTCGGCTCCAACCCTTCCACGCTGATCAGGCCGATCGCACCGGCATGCGGTGAATCGAGCGGGGTAAGCACGCGCACCCGTGGGCTGAACGCGAGGAGTCGCTTCGCCCAGCGATCCCGCAGGTAGCGCAGGCGCGCAATCTTCCGCTCGCCGCCGATACTCCGATGGAAGGCCAACGCCGCGGCGATCGCATTGTGGTTGGCGGCGGGGTGGGTGCCGATTTCCTCGTACTTCCGAATGTTATCGTTCATCTTCTCCGGCGCGGCCATCAGTGGCCAGAGCCCGGGGATCCTGGACTTCCGCACGTAGAGAAAGCCCGTACCGATCGGGGCGAGCAGCCACTTGTGCAGCGACGTGCCGTAGAAGTCCACGCCGAGTTCGTCGCGCGTGAAGGGGAAGTGGGCATACGCGTGCGCGCCGTCCACGAAGACCTCGACACCCCGCTCCGCCGCCATCGCGGTGATCTCGCGCACCGGGAAGATCTGCCCCGTGAGATTGGTGATGTGGGTGACCTCGAGGATCTTCGTGCGCGGCGTGATCGCGCGGCGGAAGACCTCCACCAGATGCTCTTGTGACGGCGGCGGCACGGGAAAGGAGACCGCATTCACCACGATGCCGTCGCGTCGGACGCGCTGATCCCAGGTGGTGAGCATTCGGCCATAGTTCTGGTTGGTGACGAGCACCTCGTCACCCGGCTGCAGATCGCGTCCGAGGATCAGCGTCTCGAGTGCCTCCGAGGCATTGCGCGTGATCGCCATTTCCTCGGGGTCACAGCCGAAGTCGATGGCCAGTTCACGGCGCACGCTCTCGATGCGCGGCTCCAGCACGTTCCACATGTGGTGGACCGGCAGTTCGTTGCTGAAGCGCAGGTCACCGATCATCTGGTCAAGCACGTGCGTCGGTGTCGGACAGACGCCACCGTTGTTGAGGTTGACCATCGTGCGATCAGTGTCGAAGGCACGCTGGATCTCGCCCCAGTAGCGCTCGTCGTCAGGCGCCCCATCGAGACGACCGGTCGCGCGCACTGCACGGCGGATGGCATCGGGGCGGAACATCGGCAGGGTAGCCCCCATCCCGGCGAGGGACTGGACGAACGCGCGGCGCGAAGACATGGCGACTCCGAATGGCGAGGGGATACGACAAAGGTGGTGCACACCACACCAGTCCGGAAGGGCAGCGGCCCTTTGATGCCCCATTCTGCGTGATGATACTTGAGCGGTGACCACGACCCTCTGCAGCACGGCCCGCCTCACGATCCGGCCCTTCGGGCTGGAGGACGCGCCGTTCATCCTGCGCCTGCTCAACGAGCCGAGCTTCATCACCAACATCGCCGATCGCGGGGTCCGCACCATGGCTGATGCGGAGGGCTACCTCCGCGATGGACCGATCGCGAGCCAGGCACACCACGGCCATGCCCTCTGGCACGTGCGACTCGCGGCCACCGCCATCCCGATCGGGATGGTTGGCCTGCTCAAACGCGACACGCTGGACTGCCCCGACCTCGGATACGCCTTGTTGCCGGAGCACGTCGGGCAGGGATTGGCCCGCGAGGCGACCGAGGCCGTCATGGCCTACGCACAGTCGACGCTCCACCTCACTCGCATTGCGGCCATCGTGAATCCTGACAACAGCCGATCGATCCGCCTGCTCGAGCACCTGCGCTTCACCCTCGAAGCACCGATGACCTTGCCCTCAGGGGTCGAGGTGCTCCGGTACGAATGGACCGCGCCGAATTAACTGTCGGCGCGGTGCTCCGGCGCCAGTCGTTCTGGCGGGAGCATCGCGCGCAACTCCTCGAGCGGGATGATGCCCGCCGACACCAACTCCAGCGCATGATCCCGCAACGGCATCAAGCCGGCCTTGAGGCCGTGCTCGCGCAGTTCATCGACCGCGGCACGCCGCGAGATGGCGAGGCGCAGCGCCGGTGAGGCCGGCAGGTACTCGATCACCGCGATGCGGCCGTAGCACCCACTCCCGCGGCAGTGGTCGCACCCCTCCCCCTTGAAGAAGTGCATCGTCTCGGGGATGCCATCCGGAAACACCTCGGCGGCGAGGTCGCCGGGCGGATAGGTCGGAGCGCGGCACGTCTCGCAGATCCGTCGTGCGAGGCGTTGGGAGAAGACCGCGAGCAACTCGCTGCCGATCGAGTTCGGATGCATGCCGAGGTCGCTCAAGCGCTGGACGGCATCGACCGTGTCGTTGCAGTGCAGCGTCGAGAGGACGAGGTGCCCCGTCTGCGAGGCGCGCAGCGCCTCGAGCGCCGTCTCGCCGTCGCGGATCTCGCCGACGAGAATCACGTCAGGATCCTCGCGCACGAACGCGCGCATCGCATTGGCGAACTCGAAGCCGATCTCCGGTCGCACCTGGGTTTGCTGGATGCCGTCGAGGGCGTACTCGATGGGATCCTCGACGGTGATCACCTTGCGCGACGCGTCGGCCGCGAGCACCTGCAAACCGGCATAGAGCGTGGTGGACTTGCCCGATCCGGTCGGTCCCACCACCAGCACCAGCCCGCCGGGTGAGTCGAGCAGGCGGCGGTAGATCGCGGCGATTGGGGGGGGGAATCCCAGCTCGTTGATGCCGACCATCTTGTTGTCCTGCGGGAGCAACCGCATCACGACGTGCTCGCCATGCAGGCACGGCTGCGTCTGGGTGCGGATGTCGAAGACCTGCTTGCCGGCGCGGGTGACGAAGCGACCACCCTGCGGCAGCCGGTGCTCCGCGATGTCGAGCCGTGCCCGGACCTTGATCACGTTGATGAGCCCGAGGCGCTGCATCTCGGTGAGCTGATAGTGCGACAGGTCGCGCATGTCCCCATCCACGCGGATGCGCACGCGGGTCAACCCGCGGTAGGTCTCGATGTGGATGTCACTGGCGCGCTCGGCCACGGCATCGAGCAGCAAGACGTCCAGCAGTTGTTGTGCAGATTCGGTGGCACCCGGATCGCCGGCAAGGAGGTCATCGGCTTGACGGAGCACAGGCGGCGCTGCCCCGGCACCGTCGGTCTGGCGCAGTTCGATCGCCATGCGGAGACGACGGAGGTCGGTCGGCGTGACCATCACACGACGCACGGTACGGGCCCCGAGGGCCGCGCCGAGTTCCGGCACCTCCAGGAGTGGATCGCTGGTGGCGACGAGGAGGCCATCCCCTTCGCGTGCCACGGGCAGCACTTGGTAGAACTGCTGGAAGCGTTGCGGGACGGCGTGGGCGAGTGCCGGGTCGATGAGGGTCAGCAGTTGGTCGCTGCTCTGGTAACCGAGTCCGTAGAGGGTGGCGAGCGCACGATAGATGTCGCGCTCCTCGAGGATACCGCGGGCGACCAGGACCTCGCCGATGCGGTGATGACTGACCGTTGCCTCGGCCGCGGCGGCCTCGACCTCTTCGGCGGAGGCCAGCCCCGATTGCACCAACGCCTCACCCAATCGCTTCTTCATGCCAGCTCCCCCACGAGGTCCACCAAAGATACCGTGCCCTAGCGCCGTCGGAGTCGGGTCAGCGCGCGATCCAGCGCGGAGGCGAACGCGGCCTTGTCTCGCGGATGCCACGGGGGGGGACCACCGGTCACGACCCCCGCACTCCGGAACGACTCCATCAGGTTCCGCACCGACAGCCGTTCCCCGATCGTCTCCTCGGTGTGCTCCTCCCCTCGCGGGTCAAGCACCACGATGCTCGACGGCACCAACAGCGCGGCCAGCGGGATGTCCTGCGTTACCACGAGGTCTCCCGCCACCGCGTGATCGACGATGTACTGGTCGGCAACATCCGGGCCGCCCTCCACGCGTACTGCCGTGATCATCGGATTGCCAAGTGGCGGGTCCAGCCGCTGATTCGCGACCAGAATCGTCGGAATGCCGAGTCGCTTGGCCGCGCGGAAGACGATCTCCTTCACGTCGCGCGGTGTCGCGTCGGCATCGATCCAGATGGTCATGTCGTGGGAGCCGTCGGTCATGCGGCAGACCTGCCCAGTGAGTGGGAGCCCAAGGGAGTGGAGACTCCGCAAGCTAAGCGCTTCCCTGCCCCTCCCGGTGCGCCGCGGACGGCATGTCGCCAATTTGCACTCATCCGAGGGTTCCTCCTCCACGTCGTTGGCGAGGTTGGTGCATGGCACTGGAGATCGAACGAAAGTTCCTTGTGGATGGCGTCTATCAGGTTGACGCCCACGTCAGCACGCGCATCACCCAGGGATACCTCACCGCGACACCCGAGCGCACCGTGCGCATTCGCCGCGCCGGTGATCGCGGCTTCGTGACGATCAAGGGACCCCTGAATGCCGCTGGCACGACACGGTCCGAATGGGAATATGAGATTCCGGTGGCGGAGGCCGAGGCAATGCTTGCACTGTGCGAGCCCGGTGTCATCGACAAGACACGTCACGCAGTACCCTACGGCGATCATCTGTTCGAAGTCGATCAATTCCATGGAGCAAACGAAGGCCTCGTCCTCGCGGAAGTCGAGCTCGAGGACGAGGACGAGGCGTTCAGGGTGCCACCGTGGCTCGGCCGCGAAGTGACCGGTGACCCGCGCTACCACAACGCGATGCTGGCGCGGCACCCCTACCGAAGCTGGTCCGAGGCATGAACCACCCACCCCTGCTGCACGAGTGAATTGACCTTTACCACCGGCGCGGTCACCCTTCACCGCTGTCCCCCGACCTCCACGTCCCATTCCGGAAACCGCCACCATGTCCCTGCTCCGCTCCGCCACGCTGCTCGGCGTGCTGCTCCTGGTCACGGCCCCAGCCCTCGTCCACGCACAGGACACCACGGCCGCGCCCGGCACGAAAGTGCTCGGTGTCGAGGACTACGCCCGTTGGCGGACCATTCAGGACGCCCAGTTGTCGCATGACGGAAAGTGGGTCGTGTATGGGCTGCGTCACGCCAACACCCTCGCGCCGGATGCGAAGCCGGTGCTCCGCCTGCGTGACGTGGGGGCCGGCACGGAGATCGAGATTGCCGATGCCTCGGATCCCTCGTTCTCACCCGACGGGAAGTGGCTGACCTACCTGGTCGAAATCCAGCCCAAGCGCCCCTCACCGCGCCGCGCGGACTCGACCACCACGCCCGCGGATTCCACGTCTCCTCCTGCGACGCCAGCACCCCCCGCCACGCCCGCCGCGCGCGGAGCTGCCGGCACCAAGGTGACGCGGCGATGGGAGCTGCGTGAACTGGCCACCGGCGTCACGAGGTCGTGGCAGGAGATCCAGGGCGCGACCTTCTCGACCACCTCGAGTCACCTGGTCCTGCGCCGTCGCCCCGCCACGTCCGGGGCATCAGGGGGGGGGAGTCCGCCGGGACCGAACGCCCCGCGCGGCCTCGATGCGATCCTGCATGATCTCACCACCGATCGTTCGCTCTACCTCGGCAGCGTGAACGAGATCGCCTTCAACAAGAATGGGTCTCACCTCGCGTACACTGTGGACGCCGCAGTGCGTGATGCCAATGGCGTCTACCTCGCGACGCTGGCGACGGGCCGGATCGAGGCACTCGACAATGACACCCTCCGCTATGGTCGCCTGGCCTGGAACGATGCGGGCACGGCACTCGCCGTCCTCAAGGGTAGTGAAGTGGAGAAGAAGCGGGAACGCGCCAATCGATTGATCGTCTTCCCCCAGGTGACGGCGCCTGCGACCTCGGTCGTGCTCGACCCGACGTCGACCGAAGGCTTCCCGACCGGCTTCGAAGTGAGCGAGCGCGCCTCGCTCGAGTGGAGTGAGGACGGCGCGCGTGTCTTCTTCGGCATCATTCCGCAGACGACCGCACCCGACACCGGCCGCCGCAAGAGCACGGACTCCCTCGCGAACGTCGATGTCTGGCTCACGCAGGACGAGCGGATCCAGTCACAGCAGATGATCCAGGCCGAGATGGAGCGGAACCGCACCTTCCGCCAGGCGTTTGATGTCGGCGCTGGGCGCTACATCACGCTCACGGACTCCGCCATGCGTGACATCGAGTTGCCGGTGACCGGCATCTGGGCCGTCGGTCGCGACCCGCGGCCGTACATCTCCGACTACAAGCCATCGGCGGCGGATTTCTTCCGGGTGAACACCGTCACCGGTGAACGGACCCCGATGCTGACGGGGCAGCTCACCGGCCAGCATGTTGGCGGGATCTCACCTGATGGTTCGCGATTCCTCTATTGGAAGGACGCGCGGTGGCATGCCTACGATCTGGCGGCCGGCGCGACCCGGCCGCTTGGCGCGGGTGCGCCGAGCCTCGTGAACCGCGAGTTCGACTATCCGGGCCCCGTGCCCTCCTACGGCGTCGCCGGCTACGCGGCCGATGGCAGCGGGGTGATCGCGCAGTCACGGTACGACCTTTGGCTCCTGCCCTTCAACGGCGCAACACCGGCACGCAATCTCACCAACGGTCTTGGTACCCGTGAGGAGATCGTCTTCCGCCCGGTACGGATCACGCCGATCGACTCGACCGTGCAGCGCGCCGCCCGGCTGGCGCGCGAGATCGACCTCGACGCACCGATCACCCTGTCTGCCTATGGGCAGTGGACCAAGAAGTCCGGCTTCTATCGCCTGACCGACGGTCAGATGCAGCCCCTCGTCTTTGACGATGCCGCGTTCAGCACCCCGAACGGTGTGGCGGGGAGCGACCGCGTCCTCTTCACGCGCCAGACCTTCCGCGACTTCCCCGACCTGCTGCTGGCGCGTCAGGATCTCGCGGACCCGGTGAAGATCAGCGATGCCAACCCGCACCAGACCGAATACCGCTGGGGCCGCCGGATCCTCTTCGATTACACCACCCGACGCGGGGTGAAGCTGCAGGGGGTGCTCGCCCTGCCGGATGACCATGTCAGCGGCCAGAAGCTGCCGATGCTGGTGACCTTCTACGAGAAGAACTCGCAGACGATGCATCGCTATCCGACCCCCTCGTTCCTCACCGGGATGGGTGGGATGCCGGTCGAAGCGGTCAGCCGCGGGTATGCGACGATGCTGCCGGACGTGCACTTCCACACCGGGTCGTCACACAGCGACATGCTCGACGCGGTGGAGGCCGCCACGCGGAAGGTGATCGCGATGGGATACGTGGACCCGAAGCGGATCGGCGTGCACGGCCACAGCTACGGTGGCGAGGGCGCAGCATTCATCGGCACGCGCTCGAATCTCTTCGCCGCCGTCGGGATGGGCGCCGGTGTCACCGACCTCACCACCGACTTCTCGCAGAGCTGGGGATGGAGCTACCAGGTCACCGGTGGCAGCGGACAGAACGGCAATGGCTATTACCTCTATGGGCAGGGTCGCTGGGGCTTCTCGCCGTGGGACAACCCGGAACGCTACCGTTTCGAGTCGGCGATGACGCATGCCCCCAACGCGAAGGCACCGTTCCTGATCATGCATGGTACCGCCGACCCCACGGTCGGCTTCAGCGAGGGGATGAATTTCTACAATGCGCTGCGCTACAACGGGAAGTCGGCGGTGATGCTGGCCTACCCCGGTGAAGGCCATGGCTTGCGCGGCCTCGCGAACCGAAAGGACCTGACGATCCGGTACTTCGAGTTCTTCGACCACTACCTGCGCGGCGTGGCCGCGCCGACCTGGCTGACCAGCGGCGTCCCGTTCATCGCGAAGGACGCACCGGTTGATGGTCGTTAGTCGTTAGTCGTTAGTCGTTAGTCGTTAGTCGTTAGGGGCGCAACAGATGAAGCTGGCTTTTATCGGGTCGCACGGCGTCGGCAAGACCACGCTCTGCTACGATCTGGCGGCGCGACTGAAGCGGCAGGACCGCGTCATCGAACTGGTGATGGAGGTGGCGCGGCGCTGTCCCCTGCCGATCAATCGGGACACGACGGTACAGGCGCAGGCGTGGATCCTCCACACGCAGGTGGCCAGTGAGATCGCGGCGGCAGCCGAGGCGGAGATCGTCATTTGCGATCGTTCTGTCCTCGACAACTATGCCTACCTCGTGTATCAGGGTGGTCGTCAGGCCGCCTATGACGCACTCATCACCGAGTGGATCGGCACCTACGACGCGCTCTTCAAGGTGCCGATCATCCACCCGCCCTCCTTTGATGGTCGCCGCGACGTCAGCCAGGACTTCCAGGCCGCCATCGACCAGACGATCGATGCATTGCTGATCCACTTCGATGTGCCGTGCCACCAGCTCGACGCCGGTGCACGCGATGGGTGGGTCGACGAGGTACTGGTGCGGTGCGGGTTGCCATTGCATGGACCACAGACGGAGCTGTTTTGAAGGTCGTAGGTCGTAGGTCGTAGGTCGCAAGTCAGCAGCAGGGCACACCGTCAACGGTGACCGGAGGAAGGTCGAGATGCAGGTAGCATCCGCCGAACTGTGGATCGTCGTCACACGGCATCACGATGGCAGACGTCGTGTGCGCGACTATGCCGTCCATCTTCCCGATGGTGCGGTGCTCTTGCGCGGGCAGGCCGACAACTGGGGACGCGACCTGCGCCTGCAGGCTCCTGGCGGTGAGGGTCTGTTGTTGCGACGGCGTCGTCTCTTCCCACTCACCGGACGCATCGACATCCTCGGTTACCCGCAGCAGCACGCCCTCGGCTGGTGTCATCGGAGCGGACGGGTGCGTGGCGCCGATGGGACACGATTCGGGCGGTTCCGAGATGCACGATCAATGCGATCGCGTGCCGGTGAGGGTCTCCTGGCCGGGATGCTGGAGGCCGCGCTTGGCGGCGATGGCACCAGCTCTGAACTCTCCGGTCCGTCGGGGTTCGTGTGGGTCCTTGATGGCACGCCGATCGGCACCCTGGTCCGCAAGACATTGCCATTCGGTGATTCAGACCCCGCACCGCCCTCAAGATTGGCGGCACTCGGTACCCGCATCCTCCCCGCTAGCGCGAGGGCCGCGATCGCGCGCCGCACGGCACCGCATGGCTGGTGCTTGACGCGTGAGGCGCGGGCACACGAGATCGACCCGTGGCTGGCGGTCGGTGCGGCCGTGATGATGGTGGAATTGGCGCAGTGGTGAGGTGGGTCGTTAGTCGTTAGTCGTTAGTCGTTAGTCGTTAGTCGTTAGTAAAAGGTGAAACGTGAAACGTGAAAGGGGAACCAGTACGACAGCCCCTATTGCGCCTTACGCTTCACCCTTTGCGACCTACGACCTACGACCTACGACCTATGACTAACGACCAACGACCAACGACCAACGACTAGTGACTCACGACTCCCTGCGAGAACCCCACCTCGCCATCCCCGCCCACCAGTGGCCGCAACGGCGCCACGGCATCGCCGAGCACATACCCGATGCCCAGGGTACGCAACGCGGCCAGCAATTCAGGGGTGTCCACCTGCGGCGCGATCGTCGTGATGCGTCGGTGGACACCGATTTCGGCGATGGCGCGGACGATGCCGGCGTGGATGGGATCCCGTACCGCCTTGGCGACATGGCTCCCGCATACGATGAGTTGATTCACCGGCAAGGTGGAGAGCTGCGCGAAGGCATCGAGACTCTTGCCGCACTCGCTCAGGGTCAGGCCGCATCCCAGCGCGGTCAAGGACGTGGCGAGGCGTAGCGTGGCCGGCACGTTGCCGAGCGCATCTGCCTCGGAAAGGCGCAGGGAGAGCGCCGACGCTGGCACCCCGTGTTCTGTCAGTACCTCGCCGAGCAACGGCACGAGTCGGTCGTCCTGCAGGGCCGCGGAGGTGAGGGGCACGATGCATTGCGGCCACGTGTCGCTGGGATGGGTCGCGCGCCACCTCGCCAGGAGGCGGACGACCTGATGCACGATCCACCGATTCGCTTCCGGGCCGACCGGGAGGCGGACGACACCATTGTCGGCGTTCTCCGGCCCGTTCATGCCGACCCGTCCCCCGAGTGCGTGCAGGATCAACTCACACCGTGGTCGTGCGTCCTGCTCTGGGTGCAGCGAAAGAATGGGTCGCACGTGGAGGACCAGTTCGCCCTGCTGCGCCATCTGTGCCGCACGCACCGCCCGGCGTGCCTCGAGGTCGTCCTGAGCCACCCCCGCATCATGGTCGCTCGCCATCTGCACCCGGTTTCCACCGCTGTGCTTGGCACGGTAACACATCGCATCAGCCAGCTTCAACAGATCGGCGGTGCGTTCGATCTCCCGCGTGATCGGGACCATGCCGATGCTGACGCCAAGGGAGAACGTGTGGTCGCCCGAGGTGACACGGAGCGCATCGATCGCCGCACAACAGGCCGTCGTGATGCGCTCGGCCTCTTCGAGCGTGCAATGCTCCAGCAACGCCACGAATTCGTCGCCCCCGACACGTGCCAGCGTGTCGCGGCGGCGCAGTTGCGTCCCGATCACCTCGACCACCCGACGCAACACCACGTCTCCGACGGCATGCCCACCGGTGTCGTTGATGACCTTGAAGCGATCGAGGTCGAAGTAGCAGAGGACGTGTTGCACCTCCGTGCCGGTACTGGTGCGCACCTCGGCGAGGACCCGCGCGAGCTGGCGCTCGAGCGCGGTGCGGTTGGCAACCCCGGTCAACGGGTCGTGGGCGGCATCGTAGGCCAGCGCACGCGAGATCCGGCGCCGTTCGCTGGTGTCGTGGAAGACGAGGACCGCACCGGTCATGCGACCACCAATCTCACGGATCGGTGAGGCCGAATCGCCGAAGGGCATCTCGGTTCCGTCGCGGCGGAGCAACATCATCCCCTCGGGCGACTCCACCGACCGCTCCTCACGCAGGCATCGGGCGATCGGTCCCTCGACCGGCAACCGGCTCGCCTCCGAGATCAGCGGCATGACCACCATGATGGGATGTCCCATCGCCTCGAACATGCGCCAGCCGGTGAGTCGTTCCGCAGCAGCGTTGAGGTAGGAGACATTCCCCTCGAGGTCCGTCGTCACCACACCATCCCCGATGGAGGCGAGGGTGGAGACCGCCACCTCCTTCTCGCGCAGCAAGGCCTCCCGCGCTCGATAACTCGCACTGACGTCACGGAGCGTGACGAGTGTGCACGGACTGGTCCCATCACCCAGGGGATGCCGCGTGATCTCGACGGGCACCTCCGTGCCATCGCGGCGCAACGCCCGAAGCGTGATGGTGGTGCTGGTCGGTGGGTCGGTCGGCGAATCTGCGGGAACCGTCGTCGGCCGATGCTCCACGACACGGTGGAAACGCTCCGGAATGAACGCCAGAAAGGGGCGGCCGTGGAGTTCATCCGACGACCATCCCAACAAGCGCTCACCAACGGTGTTCGCAGCCGTCAGGTCACCCTTCGGATTCAACACGAAGGTGGCGTCACGCGCGCCATCCAGGAGCGAGTCCACGATGGCGGCGCCGACGCCTGACGGATCCTCATCGTTCACACACGTTTCCCCTGCAGACGCATGCGCCCGGGTGCGGAGTGCTGCTGTGCGTCGAGGCATCATTCCCTCCGCACATGTGAGAGGGGCGGCACCGACATCGGACCAAGTACTGCGGCAAGCCATTCGCTTACCCGCGCCATGAATGGATTCATCATGCACCTTCCTCTGTGTCAATCAGGGATGTCGCCGCCTGCACCGCACGCGTGCGACTCAGATGACTGAGATTACGGAAGATTCACGGCGCGGGCAATCGGCCCAGCGATGGATCGCCAGGCGAGATCATTCGAGCTAGATCGAAGGAGTGACAATTGCGACGGAGGTGTAACGCTCGCGAGAACTACTTTGGTGGGGCGGGTAACCCCAGCAAGCGACGTCGGATGGACTGGAACGCCGACGCGTCCTTCTCGAGATTGCGCAGTTCGGCGGCGGGATAGCCGGCAATCAGCGCTTCGGTCGAGGTGATGCGGTCTTCCGCGAGCGGGTGCGTCAGAAAGAACTTCTCGAGCGCGCCGGGATTGCTTTGCCGCTCCGCAAGCAGGATCCGGAACATGCCCGGAATGCCGGTCGGCGAGATGCCCGCCCGAATGGTCGTGGCGACAGCTTCCGCATCGGCCTCGGCTTCATCGCTGCGGCTGAACTTCGCGAAGAGCGCACTGCCACCAACATTGATGGCCGCTTGCGTGCCAGCGCCACCACACACGCCCGTCAGCGTGCACGCGAGTGTCACACCGATGTTGGCGCCCTGGGCTTGCTGCATCTGTTCGACGGAGTGCCTGCGGGTCACGTGGCCGATCTCGTGCGCGAGCACACCAGCCAACTGACTCATGTTCTGCGCGCGCTCGATGAGGCCGCGATTGACGTAGATCCACCCGCCCGGCACGGCGAAGGCGTTGACTTCCCTGCTGTTGACGACGGCGAAGTGCCACGTCAGCCCGCGCGCGTCGGTGACGCGCGCGAGTCGCTCCCCCAAGGTCGTCACGTACCGATTGACCTGGGCATCGCTGAGGAGCGGCAACTGCGCGGCGATCTGGGCGCTGTAATCGCGACCCATCGCCACTTCCTGCTGCTGCGAAATGGCGCAGGACGCACTCGCCACCAGCACGCCGGCCGCGAGTGCACCCTTCACCAGATGGTTCACGGCTGCCCCGACCGCTGGACCTGCTGGCGATACGCCTCACTGGCAAAGATCGCCACTTCCACCCGGCGGTTCCGCGCGCGACCGTCTTCGGTCTCGTTGCTGGCGATCGGCTCCGACTCACCGAGCCCACGCGTGCCGATGCGCGAGCTGGCCACACCCTGCGTCATGAGGTAGGCCGCCGCCGACCGAGCCCGCTGCTCCGACAGGTTCTGATTGTAGCTGTCCGCCCCGACGTTATCGGTGTGGCCGATGATGATCAGTTCGGTGCCAGGATACTTGTCGAGCGAAGACGCCAACTCGCGCAGGTTGGTGCGGGCATCCGTCTTCACGACGTCGGAATCGAAGTCATAGAGCAGGCCGGAGGCGAAGGTGACCTGAATCCCCTCACCAACGCGCTCGACGGTCGCACCCTTGATGTTCTGTTCCAGCTCGCGCGCCTGTCGGTCCATCCGTGCCCCGATCATGTCGCCGGCAATGCCGCCGATGACCGCGCCAACAATGGCGCCCTTGGCGGTCGAACCCGCCACCTTGCCGATGACCCCACCCACGACGGCGCCCCCACCCGCGCCCACAGCGGCGCCAGTCTGGGCCTTGGTCGCGCAGCCAGTGACCAGCGTGCCACCGGCGAGCACCAACAGGGGAAGGGCAATCGATCGAATGTTCATGGACATCTGGCCTCCTCGGCCAAGTTCTGTTCTGGACTCGTGCCCCCGCATCGTGCGGGAGGCCACGTCATGACAACACACGGTGCAGGGGGAGATGCGTCAGCCTTGTTTCCGCGCGCCAGCACCAATGACCACCGCCCCGGCCACGATTGACAGAATGCCCGCCCATGGGGGAATCGTCTGCTTCTCGTCCGCCGTGATCGAGAGGTCCCCGACTTCGAGCACGTTCTTCTTGGTCGTGAAGCTCCCGCCGCGCACGAGCACGATACCCCCGAGAACAATCAGGATGATTCCAATGATGAGTGGTGCGCGCATTGATGCTCCGGAAAGACGTTGAGGGAGCCCGCGGAATCGTTGCCTGCGGTCTACCCGAATACTGGAGACGGGCGGTCCAGCCAATGTCGCACATGCTGCGGCGCGGGGGGGATCCGCGACCTGAACCCATTTGCCACCTCACGCATCGTGACCAGATAGGGCGCCGTCGGCCCCTCTCCCAGCATCCGCCGCGTCAGCAGGACCCACACCTCACCGCCGTCAGCACGTACAGCTGCGAGGCTCAGGGTGAGCCGATCCGGGTGAGCGGCGCGGGCATCTCCTGGTTGGCGATCGGCCCACGCATCAATCACGCGATGATATCGCGCCGGAATGAACTGATCGATCCCCAAGCCGAATTGGTGGGGCGCGGGCGGCCCGAGCAGGGACACCGCCGCCACGTTCATGGCGGTCACCGTCCCGGTACTCGCCACTGCGATCACCGAATCATCGGTCCCCGTGGTCGGCCACTCCCGTTCGCTCTCCGGTCCCGGTGAGGAGGCGTGCTCCCCACCGGGCGTCGACTCGTGGTCGATGGGGCTGTCGGGCAGTCCGAAGTCTGGCATTACGTGCGGCGACCGCGTGGTCGCAGGGCCCGGAGCACCAACAGCAGCACCACTGCCCCGATGAAGGCGACGAAGATCACGCCGGCGAGACCAGCAAACGGCGCGCGGAGTCCGAGTTCGGCGAACAACCATCCGCCGATCACGGCACCCACCATGCCAATGACGATGTCACCAAGCAGTCCGAAGCCGACGCCACCAACCGCGAAGCTGGCGAGAAGCCCCGCAATCAATCCGACGACTAACCATGTGACGAGATCCATCAATCCACCTCCGTACCTGCATGACACCGCGTCGCAGTTGACATGGCGTACCAATGGAATCAATGGCGAGGTCAGAGGACGGGCAATCAGCCCGGAGATGCACAACCGAACGAGACCAAAGGATCCCGCTCGAAGGGACTAGTCGTCGTCCAGGTCGTCGTCGGGCTCGTCCGGATTCGGTTGGGTCAACCCTCGAGTGAAGGCAGCGACCTCAAGCCGCGTGTGCAGTGCGAGTTTCTCGAGCACATTGTGCACGTGGCTCTTGACGGTATGAATCGCGATGTGCAGCCGCGCCGCGATTTCCTTGTTGCTCAACCCCTCGCTGATCAGGTCCACGACCTGACGCTCACGGGCCGTCAGGCCGATCGATTCCAGCTCACGCGGCTTGCCACGACGAACGGCGATTCGGGCGATCTGGGAGAAGAGCGATCCGGTCAACTCCCTGGGCAGGACCTGCTCGCCCGCAGCCACCAAGCGGATCGTGCGAATGAACTCATCGAAGGTCGCGTCCTTCATGATGAAGCCCGCCGCACCCGCGGTCACGAAGTCCGCCACATCCTCCTGAAGAGGGAGCAGTCCCATCACAATGACCTTGGCAGCCGGAACTTCCTTGTGGACGGTGGCGGTGACGCGCAGCGAGTCGTCGTTCTCGAGCGAGAAGTCGAGCAAGACCACGGTGGGCTTGGCTTCGCGGACTTTCTGGAGTGCCTCGTCGATGTCGGCGGAGGCCGCAAGGATCAGGAAACCGGGCTGCTCACGAATCAATCGGGTGAGCCCCTCGCGAAGCAGGCGGTTGTCGTCAATCAGAACCAGCGAAATAGTGTCAGTCATTGGAGTTACTCGACGGCGCGACCACCACGGCGGGGATCAGTGCACATCGCCTCTGTTGCAAATACTAACGCCGGGTCTTATTATTTGCAAGTCTTAATGTTTTGACACATTAATTTTAGGAAATATTAATCTTGCGTGACATAATCTCGTGTGGTATTATCACGACAGGGACTCCCTCCGCGTCCCAAGCAACTTTTTCCTCCTGAGGCCGCCATGATCCAGTTTCGCTTGGGGGAAGTCCTCAAGTCCAAGGGATGGACCCCCTACCGACTGTCCGTGGTGACCGGGTTGACCGCTCCCACGGCCTATCGGCTCGCCGATCCCAAGATGGAGTTCGGGCGATTCACCGCGGACACGCTCGATCGGATCTGCAAGGCCCTCGACGTCCAACCTGGCGATCTCCTCGACTACGTCCCTGATCCGACGGAAGATCTGGTCGAGCCTCTTCGGCAGACGACTTGATGCACTCCCCCGTCGTCGACCAGCGCAATCATCCCGTCATCCCTCGCGACGCCATCCACGGTAATCGACATTTCGAGACCCGCGGTACGTTCCGGTAGCTGCACCTCGATCCGATAGGTGCTGCTGCCATAGCGATAGTCGATCTGAAATTCGCGCCAATCGTCCGGCACCTGCGGCGCCAGCGTCAGCGTCGTGCCGCGCTTGGTAAAGCCGAGAATCCCCTCCAGCGCGGTGCGGTACATCCAGCTCGCGGCCCCGGTGTACCAGGTCCACCCACCTCGTCCGAGATGACCAGCGGCCGTATACACATCCGCCGCGACCACGTACGGCTCCACCTTGTAGGTGGCCACCCCGTCCGGCGTGTCGGTATGGGTCAGCGGATTGAGGTACTGGAACCACTCGAAGGCTCGGTCACCCTCGCCGCTCTTTGCGGCGGCGAGTACTGCCCAGAGGGCGGCGTGGGTGTACTGCGCCCCATTCTCTCGGACCCCCGGCAGATAGCCCTTGATGTAGCCGGGGTTGAGCGGCGCCGTGTCGAAGGGGGGGGTGAGCAGTGCAATCACGCGCGGCTCATCGCGCACCAGATGCGTCGCGAGAGAGTCCATCGCCTGCACCTGACGCGCGGGTGCCCCAGCACCTGACAGCACACTCCAGCTCTGGGCGATTGCGTCAATCATGCACTCCGCGTTCTCTCGTGAACCGAGCGGCGTGCCATCATCGAAGTAGGCGCGGCGATACCACGCCCCATCCCACCCCTCGCGCTCGACCGCCTCGACATACGCGTTGGCGCGATCGGTGAGCTCGGTCACCACCTCGTGCTCCCCCCGGTCGGCGGCGTGCTCCGCATACCCGCGGAGCGTGGCGATCAGGAACCACGCCAGCCAGATGCTTTCACCACGGCCCTCGATGCCGACATCACTCATCCCGTCGTTCCAGTCGCCACACCCGATCAGCGGCAGGCCGTGCGGGCCGACGGTGCACGCCCGCCGCAAGACGCGCAGGCAGTGCTCATGGATGCTTGCTTCCGCGGCATTGCCGGCAGGCGCGTCGTAGATCTCCTGCTCGCCGGGTGCGAGCTCGCGCATCACGAGGAAGGGCGCTGTCGCATCGAGGATGGACGTGTCGCCGGTGACGCGGAGGTAGTGATCCACGACGTACGGAAGCCAGACCAGGTCATCGGAGAATCTCGTCCGGGTGCCACGACCACTCTCCGGATGCCACCAGTGCTGCACGTCGCCCTCGACGAACTGGCGGGCGGCGGCACGCAGAATGTGCTCCCGTGCGATGCCGGGTTCTGCATACACGAAGGCCATGACATCCTGCAACTGATCGCGGAAGCCGTACGCACCACCACTCTGATACACCGCTGATCGCGCCCACATCCGGCAGGAGAGCGCTTGATAGAGCGTCCACTGATTGACCATCGCATCGAACGAGGGCTCGGGAGTTGTCACCCTGATCACCGAGAGTCGTGCCTCCCACGCCTCGATCGAGGCCGCGAGAGCCGCAGCGGCAACGCCCGGCGCGCGATGGTGTGTCAGGACCGCCATCACCTCCTCGTCTCCCTGCGCAGTACCCAACAGGACGACGAGTTCGCGCGATTCACCGGGTGCCAGCTCGATCTCGCACTGCAGCGCGGAGCACGGATCATGGCCCACGCCGGTGGTACCCCGGAGGGACGGAGCGCCATGCCTGAGGGCAACCGGATCGCCGGTGAAACCCTGCCGACCCAGAAACTCGGTGCGATCACCGGTGTGTGCGGTCACGTGCGTGTCGAGCGCATGAAACGCGACGCGATCGGCGAACTGCGGGTCGAATGCATTGTGGGCCACCATCGCCCCATGGCCGGGAAGGAATCGGGTGGCGATGTGGTGTCGGGCGTGTTCTCGCAGGGCACCGAGCGTCCACTCGGCGTAGGCCGTGACGGTGATGCGACGGTGCACGTCACTGGTGTTGGTCAGTGCGAGGCGGGTGACCTTGATCGGAGCATCCGGAACCATGCCGAGCGTGGTGACGGCACGCAGGCCGCGGTGCACCTGCGTGAAGGCAGAGAATCCGGCGCCGTGTCGAACCTGATGCGACGCGCCGCTGTCCCGCGGTCCGGGTGTCGTGCTCCATACGGCACCAGACGATTCGTCGCGAAGGTAGATCGCCTCCCCGCACGGATCCGTCACCGGGTCGTTGTGCCATGGTGTGAGCCGGTAGAAATGACTGTTGCCACTCCAGGTGTTGCCCCCGCCACGTTCGGTGACGATGAAGCCACCGTGCGGATTGGCCACGACATTGGCCCACGGCGCAGGGGGCAGCTCATCACCCTGCAGGCGCATCAGGTAGTCGCCCTCGGCCGTCACGCCACCGATCCCGTTGTCGAAGCGCAGCGCAGGCATGACCTGCGGCGGAGTGGTGCTCTCGACGCCGATGATCGATGTGGCATCGCCCTCCACATCTGGTACGGGGGCAGGCTTCGGTGTGCGCAGCCAGCGCAGGGCATGCGCTGCACGCGGGGAGAGCATGTCGGTGCCCAGCCGGACGGTTGCGCGTCGTTCGATCTCCCGAACGGGCGTGGTCGCGGCGTCTCCCGATTGGACATGCAGCCACGCCTCGAGGGCACGGCCATCGCACGGGACAACAATGCGGGCCGATGCGCGCAGCATCAGCAGTTCGTCCTTGCCAAGTTGATCCTGACGCCGCACGAACACTCCGCCCGGCTGGTCTCGCACGGCCGTCTCGCCCTCGGCAAAGATCCCTGCGCTGATGGCATGGTCGAGGTCGAGCAGGTAGCCGGTGGCGCGTGTATTGAGGACCACCAGATCCACCGTCATGCCGCGCAGCCGCCAGAAGCGGTGCGCGGCAAGCAGTTGGCGCAGGGTCGGCAGGCCGACATCCCCCGCGATCGTCGCGAGGACGATGGGATGGTCGCCGGAGATGCCCTGCGCCCACAACATCGGTTGGCCGCCGCGATTCAACTGTCCTTCTTCCTGGGGGGCCCGTAGCATCGCGGTCCCGCGCACCAGGTGGGCCGCGACATCCTGGAACAGCGCGGCATCCGCGGGCGTCATGGCCAGGTCGCGCAACTCGGCCTGGGTGGACATCGCCGCGAGGTCAAGTGCGCGCTGTGCGGCGTGGACATCGTGGTAGCGGTCCGCCATCTCGAGTGCGCGGTCACGTGTCGTGGCGACCAACGTGGTGAACGTGATCGTCGTGGACTCGCCCGGCTGGAGCCGGACCGAGACACGCAGGGCGAAGATCGGGTCCAGCACGGAGCCGGTCGTCCCGGAGAGCGGACCACTCGTCTCCACCGCGATCGGATCGCGCACGGACCGTCCTCGCCCCAGGAATCGGGCGCGCTCGGTCTCGCAACTGACCTCGTGCCCGCGTGCCGCGGCGGTATCCACCACATGCACACACCAGAGCCGTCGTTCACCCTCGGATCGCGGGCGTCGCGTGGCCGTGATCGCTGAACACCAGTCGTGCCACTCGGTCTCGACGAAGAGGTTGGAGAACGCGGGGTGCGCGCGGTCGGCACTCTGGCGGGCCATGACGATCTCGCCGTAACTGGTCAATTCGACCGTCTGCGTCGTGGCCCCAGTGTTGGTGACGGTGACGCGACGAACTTCAGCCGCGTCCTCGGGCACGACCACGACCTCGGTGCGGGTCTCGATGTCACCGTCGACGCGCTCGAATGTGGCCCGGTCATTCGCCAGTACCACGCGATGCGCGTCAGCCGCAACGCCAGTCGGCTGGTGCGCGACCGACCAGGTTCGCCCAGCGGTCACGTTCCGCACGTAGCAGAACTGTCCGGTGTCGTCCGCCGTGGCGTCGGGTCGCCACCGGGTGACCGCGATGTCCTCGAACTGGCTCGGGCCTCCGCCGGCACTGCTGACCATGACCGTATAGGGCGCGCGGCCCAGCATGGCGATGCGCGACGCCGCGCCCACCGGGTCGACCACCTCACGCACCACCGGTCGCGCTGCCTCGGGGGTGGATCGTGCGGTCGGTGTCGGTTGAGCCTGCGGGGCTTGCAGCAGGAAGCGACGCGGGATGCGCTCGTGCAACAGCAGCTCGGCGGCGCGCACCAGGGCGTCGTCGTGAAATCGACGCTGCCAGATCTCTGCCGTGAGCGTATTGGTCAGCGCCACCAGACTCATTCCGGCATGGTGCGCCATCACGGTTGCCACCACCGCGCCCGAGCCGTCCGGATCGGGACGAGTGAAATCGATCGCGTCGCGGAACCCATACGGACCGAGGGTCTTCGCCGATTCGAGGCGATCAAGATTCGCCAGGGCGCGCTCCGGTTCCACCTGCATCGCGAGGATCGAGGCATACGGAGCAATCACCAGGTCACGGCCGAGCCCGCGCTTGAGAGCCAGATCTGGCACGCCGAACGCGCGATACTGATAGGTGAGGTGACGATCACGCACATTGTAGGCGCTCTCGCTGACCCCCCAGGGCACGTCATGCGCGGCACCGTGACGGATGTGTCGCTGCACGGCTGCGCGACAGGTCTGGTCGAGCAGGGTGGATGGATACGTGCGCATCACCAGGGTGGGCATCAGGTACTCGAACATGCTCCCGCTCCATGAGATGAGCGCTGTCTCGCCATCGGTACGCGTCAGGGTGCGATCCAGGCGGAACCAGTGCTCCACGGGGAGGTCGCGTTTGGCGATGGCGATGAACGACGCGAGGCGTGCTTCGGACGCCAGCAAGTCGTAGTAGGACTCATCGAGAGTGTGGGTCTCATGCTGATAGCCGATCGCGAGCAGCTTGCGGCGGGGGTCATAGAGGAACGAGAAGTCCATCGCCATCGCGAAGGTGTACGCCCGTTCCGCGAGCGATGCGAGTCGTGCATCCAGTTCCGTCCCGTCCTGCAGGCCAAGGCACGCTTGCCGCAGCGCAATGAGATGGCCGGCCAGATTGCCGCTGTCGACGGTTGAGACATACGCCGGCGCGAGGACCCGGAGATCGTGCAGGTCGTACCAGTTGAAGAAGTGCCCGCGGAGACGGTCCATCCGATCCATCGACGCGAAGATCGCCTCCAGTCGCTCGACCATCTCCCCGGTGGAGAGGAAACCCAGGTCGCGGGCGCTGACCGTCGCGAGGAGTTGCAACCCGATGTTGGTTGGGGAGGTGCGCATCGCGACGACCGGCAGGGGATCGTCCTGAAAGTTGTCGGGGATCAACCAGTGGGTCTCCGCCGTCGCGAAGCGCTCGAAGTAGGCCCAGTGGTACCGCGCGTACCGGGCAGCCTGCGCCTGGAGCGAGAGCGCGAGGCGCGGACCCCGGCGCACGGGAGCACTGAGGAAACGGGCCAGGAGTGGGGCGGCGCCCCAGAGTGCGAGAATAGGCAACGCGGCCAACGCTTGTCGCCATGGCGGCAGGGTGTCCGGCCCATGCACACCGGGCAACATCGCCACCACGGCAAGCATCGCGGTCAGCACCACGGCGGGTCGCATCAACCGCCACGTCGTTTGGGGACGGAGCAGGTCACTGTGCGCTGCCTGCGCTGCGGCCTGCCACTCGAGGAGTTGCCGGCGACTGACGCCCAGCCGGTACCAGGTGCGCACGATGGCATCCACCGAGACCCACGCCTGGTGCGGCAGGAAGGCCACGGCCAGCCCCACCTGCTGCGCACTGACGCGCAGATCTCGGCCAATCGCCGTGTAGTAGGCACGCCACGAGGCGTCACGCGGCGGTCGCAAGGCGGCGAGCAGGAACCCGATGATCCAGGGTGCCGCCACCGCCGCCAAGGCCAGCGCGGTCCATCGCAATGGTGACCCAGGCACCAACCACCACCCTGCGATGAGAAACGCGAGTTGCGCGATCTCCGTGGTGCTGCGGCGCAGGTTGTCGAGCAGCTTCCACCGCGAGAGGAGGGAGAGCCGGTTGCGTTGCGGCCCGGCGGGGCCGGGCACCCGACGTCTCAACCACCCCACGAGCTGCCAGTCTCCCCGAATCCAGCGATGCTTGCGGCGGCTGTGCGTGGCGTAGCGTGCGGGGTAGTCATCATGCAGCGTGATATCGGTCACCAGACCCGCACGCGCGTAGTTGCCCTCGATCAGGTCGTGCGAGAGCAGCGTGTTCTCGGGGAAGCGGCCACCAGTGGCCTGCTCGAAGACATCCAGGTCGTAAATGCCCTTCCCCGTGTAGCTCCCCTCGCCGTACAGGTCCTGGTAGACATCCGACACCGCGGTCGTGTAGGGGTCCACCCCGGGGTGGCCCGAGTGAATCTTCGCGAAGGGCGTCTGGTGTGCGCTCGGGAGCGAAACACTGACGCGGGGTTGGAGCACACCATACCCACGCACGACACGGCTGGTCGTCGCATCGAAGACGGCCTGATTGAGCGGATGGGCGATTGTGCCGATCAACAACGGTGCCGCTTCGGCAGGGAGCATCGTATCCGCATCCAACGTGATCACGTAACGGATGCCACGCAGTGGTGTGAGGTTGCCGACCGTCGTCGAGAATGCCGCCGCGGCCCCACCACGGACGAATCGATTGAACTCTCCCAGCTTGCCGCGCTTGCGCTCCCACCCCATCCACGTGCCCTGCGAGGCATTCCACTGCCGCGGACGATGAAAGAGATAGAACGCGTCGCGATGTTTCGGTGCGTAGCGCGCGTTGAGCGCGTCGATCCCGGTGACGGCTGCCCGGAGAATGGCATCATCCGTGGGCATGACCTCGGCGACGGCATCGGTGAAGTCGCTCAGCACCGCGAAGTGAAGATGCTCACCCCGATTCGCCAGGAACTGCACCTCGACATTCTCGAGCGCTTCGTGCACCGCCGCCACATTGTCGAACAAGGTGGGGATCACGACGGCAGTCCGCAGGTGTGCCGGGATGCCCGCCGTCCGCAGATCGAGCTTCGGCAGGATGCGCGGCGGCAGGAAGGTGGTGACGAGCTGGTTGACGGCATGCACCGCGATGTCGAGTGCCGGCAGGAAGGCGACCAGCGCCACCAGGGCCCAGGCGTCACCCGCGACGGGTCCGGCCAGCGCGAAGAGCGCGGCAAGGGCAGCGGCCGTGCCCAGGGCAATCCCCCCCCCAAAGACGACATTGGGATGGCGACACACCAGATGATGCAGTCGCTCGCGGGGGCCGCGACGATAGCCGGTGGCCTGCGCCAATGTCTCGAACCCGTCGTCGACCAGGAAGTAGCCGATGTGCGCACGCCACGGTGCCTCCGGGTGGGTCGCGGCCGCGTCGCGCGCCAGCGCCAAGGTGGTCCTGGCGACCTCTTCCTCTGAGCGCTGTGTCCGCCGGGCCACCCGCTCGACCACGTGCCGGTAGCGGTCTCGCGTGGCAAAGGTCATCTGCGCGTGGATGGCCGCCGGATCATCCCGGAGGATTGCCTCGATCGCACTCTGGCGCTCGACCAGTGCCCGCCAATCCAGACGCCCAATCGCGCGCAGCGACAGGATGCTGTTGGCCATGATCAACTGGGTCAGTCCGAGCCGTTGCGTGGCAAGGGCTTCCGCGTCCTCGCCGCTGGCGCCTTGCTCCGCGATCCACGCCTCGAGACGGGCAAAGGTCTGCGGTTCATGACCTGCGTGCCGAAGCTGCTGCAGCAGGTGCGCAACGAAGCTCGGCGTGAGCCCGGGGGATGAGTCCGTGAAGTCCCGAAGCGCCGCGCGCAGGGCGTCGGGCCCGTCCGCCTCGGCGGCAAGGAGGCGCACAACCCACCGATCGGCCGACTCCACCTCCCCAAGGCGCTCCACCGTCCGCAGGGTGGTGCGCCGCACGCTCTCGAGCAGGCCCAGCCGCAACATCGCCGGGACGGCCCACAGCTCGCCGATCGAGAGCGCTACCTCGTGCTGGAACGCCTCGATGAAGGACTCGATGTTCTCCAGGTCGAGCCGGCCCTCGGTGTGCGAAATGAGTGTGATGGCCAATTCATACACGCGCGGATATTCGGCGAGCGGACCCGTCGCCAGTTCGGGGAGTTCCGCGTAGTAGTTGCGCGGGAGGCTGGCCTCGACCTCACGGATGTGCTGCTCGACCACATGGAAGTTGTCGAGCAACCAGGCCCCGGCAGGGCCGATGTCGGTTTCACTGGTCGTGCCAACGAGGCGCGAATGTGCGGAAGCGATGACCCGGCGCGTGTCATCCAGGCGGGCGAGAAGCTTCGGCCGGCGCCCACCCCGGCGGCGAGGGGCGAGCTGTTGACCACGCGCCACCGCTTGCGCGCGCTGCACGAGGTGCTCGTGGCCGAGCAGGTCGCCACGGATCGGTCCAGCAAGCACCTCGTCAGGGCCGTCCCGCCGCGAAGGGAGGAGGCGGGCAATCCACGAGGTGACTGGCATGGCAAACGGAACCTTCTGTGGCGAGAGATGGCGTCGGTGGGGACGAGTGATCCCCATCACAAGGCACAGCCCACATGATCACGCGCAACGGCAGGAGAACCCGATCACGGTGGCTCCGCTGTGCGCACGCCGAGGATGGTTCGTCGATGTCGGGGGGGGCAGAGGGACCGAAACACCCCCTCAACGGCGGGGCTCAGGGCACGTCACTCTTCCATGTCGTTACTTACACCGGGTGTTATTACCAGCAACTAATACGTCTTTAGATTATAGGGGTTCCGTACCAATCTTGCCCGTGTGCATTAACCCCTTGGGGTAGCCAATTGATTCGCTTTCGTCTGGCCGAGGTGCTGAAGGCCAAGGGATGGACTCCCTACCGGCTCTCCCTGATGACCGGGTTGTCTGCCCCGACAACGTATCGCCTCGCCGATCCGAAGATGGAGTTCGGGCGATTCACCGTCGACACGCTCGACCGGATTTGTGGCGCACTCGAGATTCAGCCGGGTGACTTGCTTGAACACGTCCCCGATCGTCGCAGCGCCCCCCGCTAGACACGACGGCAGGCGACACGACACCCTTGCCCGACCCGGCGCCCGCCGGCCCGCAGACTACTTCCTGAACAAGTACGCCACCTTCACGAAGATTCCGTCCTCGACACGCTCCAGTGAGCGGAGCGTCAGCGCGCGGTCGCCATCGAGCGTGGAGCCATAGCCGATGAAGGCGATCGTACCCGGGGTCGGCTCATACGACGCCAGCCAGTCCATCCGCAGGCGATCGGTGCGGCGGCGATCGGCCGGAGTCCCGCCAATCAGGATCGCCTGCCCCGTCGTGGGGTCGCGCAACGCGTCCTGACGTTCGCTGCGGTATTCCGCCACCAACCGGAAGAAGAGGTAGCGATTCGGTTGCACCTCGACCTTGAGGCGCGGCAGAATCGTGCGCGCGAATTCGCTACCGTCGGTCGCGCGCTTGAGGCGCTGGGCGCGCAGCGTACCGAAGACTCGCACCGAGGCATTCGGCCGCAGGGTGACCGAGGCGGTCGCCGACTGGGCGCGCCCTTCTGCGGCCTCGGGGAAGATTGCCGTCGCCCCGGTCTCGAACCGCAACGAGCCCTCCCACCGACGCCACGTTGGCGTGGAGAGGGAAATGTTGGTGGCCAGCGCATCGAACACTCCGCCAGCGGGGCGGAACGCCGTCGCCCCCCCTGGGGAGGCGACCGTGTAGTTCACATAGGCATTCGGATCGAAGCGCACGAAGCTTTGCTCGACCTTGCCGGAGAGGTTCCACCCACCCCGCACGCGTGCCGAGTAGTTGAGCTCGTTGCTGCCTTCGAGCGCGCGCGAGGCGAACAGGTCGCCTGCGTGCCAGATCCGGCTGATGCCACCGAAGACCGAGGCCTGTTCGACCAGCGCCCCGCGTGCCCCATACGCTGAGTAGCGATTGAAGGCGCGTGCGGTGACGATGCCGGTACGATTAACGAAACCGCTCCAGGTCTCGAAGTCGTCGCCGATCGAGGTGACCTTGTAGTTGAAACCGAAGGCGCGACCGGTGCGGTCGACCTCGACCTCCCAGAGCGGATCGCTCCGCACGTCATCATCACGACCATCGCGGGTGAACGAGGCGCCCACCTGCGCCTGGAGATAGTACAGCTCCTTGAAGACCAGCCGCGTGTCCGCCGAGAGCACGCGGTTGTAGTCGCCGTCTTCGTCGCGATTGGTGAGGGTCACCCCGGCGATGGAGTTCGCACCGACATCGCGGCGCAGTCGGGTGATGTTGACCAGCGCACGGGTGTCGCCGGTGACACCACCGTCACGGGCCTGGCCGAATTCATCGAGGGCGGTGAGATGGGCCACCGTCACCGCACCGAACTTCCCCGTCAACTTGGCACCGCCCAGCGGGTTCGCCACGGTACGGGTGTAGACGAGGTTGTTCGGTGAGGCGAAGAGCTCGACGCCCTCGAGGAAGAACGGACGCCGCTCCGGGAAGAAGAGCGCAAAGCGCTCGTTGATCGTCACCAGTCCCGCGTCGGACTCGACCTGCGAGAAGTCCGGATTGATGGTGCCGTCCAGCGTCGTCTGGGTGAAGCCGAAGCGGAAGTTGACGCCGACATCATGCCGCACGTCGCCCCGGTCAAAGCGTCCATCCCCCAGCCGCTGCCCGGGAAAATCTGCCGTGATGGTCGGCTGGACCTCGGTGACGACGCCGCGTTGAATCTCGCGGATCCCGGCGAGGGCACCGGCCTGCGCGAGGAACGAGGCGTTGGCACGACGCACGTCGGTCCAGGTGTCCTCATACCCGGTGCGTCGGGTCACGCGCTGCACGTTGAAGCCCCAGGTCAGTTCCCCGCCGGCGTTCCAGCGCAGCGACTTGAACGGCACGCGCAGTTCGGCGACCCAGCCGAAGTCGGTCTTCATCCCCTTGCTCTGCCAGACGAAGTCCGGATTGCGATCGGTGCTCCCCGACCCGCCGCTCGAGGCCGAGAAGCCGCCCTCGCTGCGCACGCCGTCGTCCTGCACGCCGTAGGGGTTCACGCCGAAGAAGTACGCGCGCCGGCGATCGTTGAAGGTGTCCAGGAAGATGGTGACCTGATCGTCGCTGCCGATGTTGTCGCGATCGGAGAGCGTCGCACGCACCGACGCAGGATCCTGGTCATAGGCGAGGATGCCGAAATGGATCGCGGTGGGCGAGTACCAGACCAGGACCACCGTCGAATCCTCGGCGGGGCGCGAGTCCACGGGCCGGAACTGGAAGAAGCCATCTGCCCGAGCCGCCTGTTGCCAGGCCGGTTCGTCCAGCACCCCGTCGATCGTGACCTCCACCTCAAGCCGCGGTGGCTGCAACATGGGGGGAGGGGATTGCGCAGGGAGCACGGACGGGAGGACCAGGACGGCGAGCAGGAGACAGGATTTCATGGGGCCCAAGATAGTGGTGTGGCGTGAACGGTGAACGGGGGCAAAACGTGAAAGGTGAAACGGGCAGCGTTGGCGCCCCTTTCACCTTTCACGTTTCCCTTGTTGCTGCTCGCCGTCACTCGTAGCGCAGCGCCTGAATCGGATCGAGGCCCGCGGCGCGACGTGCCGGCCAGAGGCCGAAGAAGAGGCCAACAAAGGCCGAGAAGCCGAAGGCGACCATCACGGCGGTGGGCGAGATCTCGGTGGTCCAGCCAAGCTTGTCGGAGACCACCTGCGACATCACCCAACCCAGGACGATGCCGAGCGCGCCGCCCGTCAGGCAGAGCACGAGGGCCTCGATGAGGAACTGGCCCATGATCACGATCTTGGTGGCGCCGAGCGCCTTCCGGATCCCGATCTCCTTGGTGCGCTCCGTGACGGAGACCAGCATGATGTTCATGATGCCGATGCCGCCCACGAGGAGCGACACGCCGGCGATCGACAGGAGCAGCGCCGAGAAGGTCTTGGTGGTCTCCTCGGCGGTGGCGAGGAACTCGCGCGGCGAACGGATCTGGAAGTCGTTGACGCCGCCCGGGCGGATCTTGTGCTCGCGGCGCATGATGCGCTCGAGGTCCACCATCGCCTGTTCCTGCGGAACGTCCTCAGCCACGGTCACCGCAATCGAGCGCAGGCGATCGGTGCCCATCACGCGGTAGCGCGCGGTGTTGAGCGGAATGAGGATCTGCTCGTCGGGATTCTGCCATCCCTGGGAGCCCTTCTCGCTCAGCACGCCGATCACCTCGAACGGAATCGCCCGAATCGTGATCGTCCGACCGATGATCGCGGCGGGCGGCACGTCGAGCATCTTCGGGACCTCGGAGCCGACCACGGCGTAGCGCTGACGGGAACCGTTGTCGCCATCGGTGAACATCGCGCCGTGGGTGATCGTGTAGTTGCGGGCGTCGGGGTAGTTCGCCGTGGTACCGACGACACTCACGTTGATGTTCTGGTTGCCGCTCACCACCTGCTGATTGCGCGACATCTCGGGGACCACCGCGGTGATGGACGAGACTTCCCGCAGCAGCGCATCGGCATCGTCCGTGGTCAGTGGCGCGCCGCCCTCGCGCGCCACGCCAGCGAAGCGGTCCTGCCCCGCCTGAATCTGGATCAGGTTCGCGCCGAGGGAGTTGATGCGTGCCTCGACCGAGCGCTGCGCGCCGGTCCCCATCGCCACGACGGTGATGACCGCGGCGACGCCGATGATCACGCCGAGCATCGTGAGCATGGCGCGCAGCTTGTTCGCGCGAATGCTCTGGAACGCGACGCGGATCGTTTCGCCGATCATCATGTTACCGTCCCCCCCCCTGGCCTGGCAGGCCGCTGTTCCGGCTCATGCGCTCCTGCAGCCCCTGCTGGGCCTGAATCAGCGACGCACTTGGCAGCAGCATCACCGAGTCACCCTCGACCAGGCCACTGCGGACTTCCGACCAGTCGAGGTCGGTGATCCCAGTGCGGACATACACCGGTGTCGGCTTCCCCTCGCGCATCGCGAAGACGATGTAGGTGCCACCGAAGAGCGCGTCGTTGTTCGGTCGGCGACTGCCACCGGCCTGACCGCCCTGCCCCCCACGTGCCGCCGCCCCACCCGCGGCCGGAGCCGCGCCCGGTGCGCCGGCCGGCCGGCCGTTCGCTGCCGGCAACGCGGCGGCCGTGGCGCCGGTATCGGCGGCTGGCGGCGCCGGGGTGAAGGCCTCCTTGGCGAGTGCCAGTTCACGCTGGAAGTCCTCGGGGGAAATCCCCAGGACGCTGGCCGCGGAGGGTGCGTCACGCTCGGTGCGGAGCGCAGCGTTCGGTACCGAGAGCACGCCCATCGCGTCGCCCACGGAGATCTGCACCTCGGCCGACATCCCCGGCTTGAGCAGCCCCTCGCGATTGTCGATGCGCACCAGCACCGCGAACATCACCACGCTCGAGATCGTATCGGCCTGCGGCTCGATCTTGAGCACGGTGCCACGAAACGGACGGTTCGGATACGCCTCGACGCGCACGTTGGTCTCGAGCCCGGGGCGGATCTTCCCGATGTCGGTCTGGTCCACATAGGTCTTGACCTGCACCAGCGAGAGATCGGCCATGCGGGCCATCGCGGTGCCACCGCCGACGTCGCTCACCGGCGAGGAAATGACCGCACCGCGCTCGACGTTCTTGGCGATCAGCGTGCCGGTGATGGGCGCGCGCACTTCCGTGTCGTCAAGGGCAATCTTCGCGTTCTCGAGCTGCACCTGGCCACTGATGACCGATGCACGCGAGTTGGCCACGGCGAGGGCGGCCTGCTCGAACTCCTGTTCGGTGATCGCCTGTGCCGCGAAGAGCTCCTCCGAGCGCTTCAACTGTGCCTCGGCGTTCCGCAACTGGGCCTGCGCGACATCGAGCTGTGCCTCGGCCTGCGAGTACTGGTTCTGCGGGGCGCGACGATCGATGCGCGCCAGCAACTGGCCACGCTGGACCACCTGACCGGTCTGCACGTTGAACTCGAGGATCTCGCCTGAAGCCTTCGACTTGACCTCGACCACGGTATCGGGAAGGATCGAGCCCGCCGCCTGCGCCGTCACGATGATGTCGCGCGTTTGCACCGGCACGGCCTGATAGGTCGGCGCCGGCTCGGGTTCCGAGCACGCGACGGCAAGAAAGAACAATGGGACGATACGGGCGGACTTCACGCGGAAACCTCCACAAGTGTGCTGCCGTCGCTCTCCACCTTGCCGTCCCGGAGGACGATCTGGCGCTTGGCGTGCGCGGCGATATCGGGTTCGTGTGTCACGAGGATGATGGTCTGACCCTGATCGTGCAGGGTCTCGAAGAGCGCCATGATCTCGACCGACGTGGCCGAGTCGAGGTTGCCCGTCGGCTCGTCGGCGAGGATGATGGACGGGTTGTTCACGAGTGCACGGGCAATGGCCACGCGCTGCCGCTGGCCACCCGAGAGTTCGTTCGGGCGGTGGTCCATGCGGTTGCCCAGGCCGACCTGCTCAAGGGCGTGCTCGGCCTTCTGCCGACGCTCCTTGCCCGACGCGCCGGCATACACCATCGGCAGCTCGACGTTGGCGAGCGCCGTGGCACGGGGCAGCAGGTTGAAGGTCTGAAAGACGAAGCCGATTTCCTTGTTCCGGATCCGGGCGAGCGCGTCATCGTCGAGCTCGCTCACGCGGTGCCCGTTGAGCCAGTACTCGCCCTCGCTCGGCGTGTCGAGGCAGCCGATCATGTTCATCAGCGTGGACTTGCCGGAGCCGGACGGGCCCATGATCGCCACGAGTTCGTTGCGGCGAATGGTGATGTCCACACCCTGGAGTGCACGCACCACTTCGGAGCCCATCACGTATTCGCGCTTCAGGTTGCGCGTCACGATGACCGCATCCCGGGGGATGTCGGCTGGCAACATCGCCATGCGCTCTGCCGTGGTCTTGATGTCCTTGGCCATGCTCAGATCGTCCTTCCGAGAAGGGCTTCGATCTGCGCCTTGGCACGCAGGTACGAGAACCGAGCCTGAATTTCCGTCACCTGCGCCTGCGTCAGCTGCTCTTGCGCCTGCAGGAGTTCGAAGATGGTGCCGACGCCGAGGCGGTAGCGCTGCTCGACCACGCGCAGGTTCTCATCAGAGGCCTGCACCGAGAGGCCGGCCACCTCGATCGACTCCTGCGCGTTGGCGAGCGCGGCGAACTGCTGCGTCAACTGCGAGGCCACCAGCCGCCGCTGATCGGCGAGCTGTGCTTCGGAGTTGTCGACCGTGATCGCGGCGTTCTCGATCTGCGTCTCCCGCTGGAGGTTGCTCCAGGGCTGGAAGTTCATCGAGAAGAGCAGGTTGCGGCGCGGCTCGAGCGTGTAGTCGTTGAACTTGTTGGCGGTCCAGTCGGACTGCGCCGACGCGGTGATCGTCGGCCAATAGCCCGAGCGCGACGCGCGCAGCGCCATCTTGTTGGCATCGAGCGTGGCCTCGGCGCTGCGCACGGCCGGCGACGCGGCGATCGCCTCCTGGCGCAGACTGGCGGTGTCAAGGACGGTGACGGACTGATAGAAGGACGAATCCTCAGCAGCGGAGACGCGGCCGGACTCGCCGATCAGACGCCCCAGCGCTGCTTCGGCGGTCGCGAGGTTCGCCTGCGCCGTGAGCAACTGCTGGCGGGCCTGGCCGAACTGCACCACGGCCGTGAGCGAGTCACCGCGCTGGCCGGCACCGCTCTGGAATCGCGCGGTGGCCACGGCGAGCTGCTGGCGTGCACGGGCCACCGCGGCCTCGTTGACGCGCAGCAACTGCTGGTTGGCGAGCACGTCGAAGAAGGCATTGGTGACGGAGAGCCGACTCTGGAAGAGCGAGCTGCGCAGCGACGCGTCCGCGGCGTCTTCGCGAGAACGCGACGCCGAGAGGGTGCGCTCGCGGTTGAATCCGTCAAAAAGCGTCAGGTTGGCCCGAGCACCAACCGAGTACGACGGGTTGGTCACCGAGCCCCCGATGAGGAGCCCCGTCACCGGGTCCAGACGCTGCTGACCGGTCGAGACGTTGTAGTCGGCTCGAATCGGGAAGGTCAGTTCCGGGATGTAGCGCATGACGTTGGTGCGCGTCTGCAGCTCCGCGCTGCGCAAGGCGCCGCGGGCCTGGATGATGGCCGGCGTCACGACTTCGGCGCGACGGAGCGCCTCGGCCAGTGTCACTTCACGCGCCTCCTGCGCTGCCGCGGGCATCACGAGGAGCGCAGAGGCAGCCACCGCCACCAGGAACGACCGATCAGCGATTCGCACGCGGACCTCCCTGACCAGAGCGGCTCTGTTCACGCATCTTCTGACGTTCGGCATCGTAGGCCTGCACCATCGAGTCATACCTTTCCTGTTGAATCGGCGTGAGGAGCAACCGCACCTCGCGCCGGGTCTCGGCACGCCGAGCATCCACCTCGGGCCGAATCAGATCGTAGAGCGAGTCGGTCTGCGGACGAATGCTCCGCATCAGGGAATCGACCCCCTGGCCGTCCCGCCGGTAAATGCCCATGATCGAGTCGCGTTGCGTGTCGTTCAGGCCCAGCTCACGCATCCAGCCCGGACCGCCACCACGATTGCTGGTGCCACGGCGGTCGATTTCGACCTTGCCAGACCGTGCCGCGACCGCCATGCCGGCACCCCCGGCAAAGAGTCCCAACCCGAAGGCAAGCCCGAGCAACATCATCGCGCGGGTGCGTGAGGTGGTCATCGGTTCCCCGCCATGGCCGTGAGGAGCAGATCGGAGCCCGGGCGCGCGCCATCGAGGAGCTGCGCCCCGACCGACTCCGGCAACTCGCCCATCACGGTGCCGGGCGACATCGCCGCCCAGCCCGCCATGAACGCGACGAGCGAGGCCGCCACCAACCCTTGCCAGAACCAGCCGGCGAGGACGTCGTCCCAGCCACGGTCACGCGAGCCGAGGCGTGCCCGGACCCGCGCCACGAAGGCGCCGTCGTGCGGCAACGTCAGGGCATCACGCAGCGCCGCCCCGAGCACGGGGTCTGGCATGGCATCAAACGGCGACAAATCACTCATCCCATTCCTCCTTGACGCTTTCGAGCACCTTGCGCAGTGCCCGGCGTCCGTGAAACACATCCGACTTGACCGTACCTTCAGGAATCCCGAGCATCTTCGCGATTTCGGCCTGCGGATACCCTTCGGCATCGAAGAGCACCACGGCGAGCCGTTGTCGTTCGGGCAGGGTGGCGAGGGCCGCGTTGAGCTTTTCGCCCAGATCCATTGCCCCCATATCCCGTGCCGGGTCATCCCGTGCTGCGGCGGCCACGTTGTCGAGTGGTTCTGCCGCCCGTACCCGCCTTCGACGCCTGAGGTCCCGCGCCGCATTCACCACGATCTGCATCAACCAGGGCCGGAACGCCCGTTTCGGGTCGTAGCGCCCGATCGCCTGCCATGCCGAGAGGAACCCTTCCTGCGCGGCATCATCGGCATCCTCCTGGTCCTCGAGGATCGTGTACGCCACACGTCGGGCCATCGGTGCGTGGAGGGCCACGAGTTCACCGAAAGCCTCCTCACTGCCGCTGGCAGCCCTGGCAGCGAGCTCGGTCTCGTCCACGCCCGTCATACGCGGCCTCGCGAGGCGAGGTTGAGGTCAGCTGCGGGCACGATGCCCCAATGCCCGGACCGCCAAAGCGCCACCGAGGGCGAGGGTCCCGAGGGCCGCCACATAGGCCGTCGGGACCGGAAAGGCGACAAAAAGGGCCGAGGCGAGGAAGGCGAGCAGCGCGAGGGGACCGAAGACCGCCGCCCGGGCCCCCTGCGCCAGCGAGGCTGCGGTGACCAGCGCCTGGCGCCGCCGTTCGCGGCGGGAGGGGATGTGGGTCGGGAGGTGCTCGGTCTCGACGGGGGCCTTCTCCTCGAGTGCCGCGGGGAGCCCTGGCACGCGGCGGACGCGGCGGACCACCTCCCCCGCGTGGGAAAGGTCCTGAAGAAACCGGTGCTCGAGGGCGGTGGCCAGCGATTCATCATCCACGAAGACGTCCAACTCCCAATTCGCCAGCAGCGAGGAGGGATTGAGGTTGGTCGAGCCCACTCGAAGAAATCGGCCATCCATGACCGAGGTCTTGGCATGCAGCATCGGGCCGTGCCATTCGTATACCCGGACACCGGCCGCCAACAGCCCCCGGTATCCCACGCGGGAGAGATTCCGCACCACGCGAATGTCGCTCGCACCGGGAAGCAGCAACCGCACATCCACTCCCCCACGGGCAGCATCCACGATCGCCTGGTACATCCGCTGCGGGGCAGCGAGGTACGCCTCTGTGATCCAGATCCGGTCGGCACTGATCCCCAGCAGCAGGTCGATGGTCCGGAAGTTTCGTTCCTGCCCCGGTTCGGTCGCCACCACACGCACCGCGACGTCGCCCTGCGCCGCGACGTCTGAGGGGAGCTCCTCGCCGTCGTCGAAGGGGGGGGCACCGCTGAACTGCCACGCCCTCCGAAACGCCGTATCGGCGGCGCGAGCGGCGGGCCCGTCGACGGCAAGGGCGGTGTCCCGCCATGGCTGTCGACGGCGCTCCGGATCCCCGACCCACTCATCACCGAGGCACAGCCCGCCTGCCACCATGGTGTCACCATCGACCACGAGGAGCTTGCGATGGTCGCGCGCAAAGATCAGCAGCGGATCGTCCCAGCGTGGCGGCCCAAAGGCTCGCACCTCGACCCCCTCGACTCGCATCTGCTCCCAGAAGCTCCTGCGGGTCGTGAACGAACCGATCCAATCGTAGAGCACCCGCACCCGCACGCCGCGACGGGCCGCTGCGATCAGCGCATCCGCAAAGCGCTGCCCCGTGGCGTCGTCGCGGATGATGTAGTTCTCGAGGTGGATGCGCGAACGGGCCGCAGCGATGCGCTCGAGCATCGCCGCGAAGGTGTCGGGGCCATCGTACAGGAGGGTGACGCGGTTCCCGGGAATGGCCGGGGCCGCCGACGCGCGGTCCATCGCGCGGACGACCGGGCTGTCGGCCCCCATCCGAACCGGACGGACGTTCATCTCAGACGCCGCCGAGTCCCAGCTCCCGTTCGTGCGGACGCAGGGCGAGAATCACCTCAGCGATCATCTCGTCGAGGGGGACCCCGAGCTGCTCCGCGCCATTGCGCACATCGTCGCGGTTGACGCCGCGGGCAAAGGCCTTGTCCTTGAGCTTCTTCTTCACCGACGCGACCTCGAGGTCGGCGAGTGACCGTGAGGGACGCACCAGCGCGCACGCCACGACGAAGCCGGCCAACTCATCGGCGGCGAAGAGGACCTTGGCGAGCGGCGTGGTGCGCGCCACCCCGGTGAACTCCGCATGCCCGAGGATCGCCTCGCACCCCTCCTCCGGAAAGCCGAGGCTTCGCAAGTGGCGCACGCCCTCCGTCGGATGCTCGGCGTCGGCGGCCCGCGCATCATTGGGAAAACGCTCGTAGTCATAGTCATGAAGGAGCCCGACGACGCCCCACCACTCGGGATCCCCCCCGTACCGCGGGGCAAGGTGACGCATCACCAACTCGACGGCACGCATGTGCCCGCGCAGCGCCGGCGAGTCGGTCCATTCCTCGAGGAGCGCCGCAGCGCGTGCCCGGGGCCAGTCTGTGGGGGTGGTCATGTCACAAAGCTAAGGCGAGGGACGTCATCGGCGAACGGCGAGCCGCGAACGGCGATCGGTGCTGCACACCCTCTGTTCGCTGCTCGCGGCTCGCCGTTCGCTGTCAGTGCAGTCCCGACGACGACTGGGCGATCGCGAGGGCCGCGTTCAGCGGCACACGTGCGGCCTCGTTGCCATCAATCTGGACGACGATCGCATGTGCCCCGGGCCGCTGGAAGGGGAGATCGAAGACGACGATCCCCGGCGCCTCCACTTCGGTGATCCCGGCGGGCGGCTCGGTGAACTGCATCTCGCCGCTGTGCTCGAGCAGGACGGTGTCGTCGGTATCCACCAGTCGGAATGCGACGCGATGCTTGCCCACCTCGGTGCGTCCCCCCCGCAACACCACCACCAGGGTGGCGCGCGGGTGGATCCCGGGGAACTGGCTCAGCATCACCTGCCGCCAGATCCCGATCACCGAGAGCTTGCCTTGCGTGTCCACGAGCGCGTGGTCGCAGAGGAGCGCGAGTTCGACTTTGATGCTCAGCTCACCCGAATCGACGTGATGACATCACCCTGCTTGATCGCATTGACCACGTCGAGCCCTTCGGTCACCTGACCGAACACGGTGTGCACCCCGTCGAGGTGTGGCTGCGGCGAGTGGGCGATGAAGAACTGGCTCCCGCCGGTGTCCTTGCCTGCATGCGCCATCGAAAGCGAGCCGGCATTGTGCTTGTGCGGATTCCCGGCCGTCTCGCACTTGATCTTCCACCCCGGCCCACCCGTGCCGACGCGCGGATTGGAGGGATCCTTCGAGAGCGGATCGCCGCCCTGGATCACAAAGTTCTTGATGACCCGGTGGAAGCGCGTGCCGTCATAGAACTCGCTGTTGGCGAGCTTCTCGAAGTTCTCGACGGTGCCGGGGGCGGCATCGGGGAAGAGGTCGGCAGTGATGGTGCCGCGGTCGGTGATGATGGTGGCTGTCTTCATTCGGAAAGCTCCTTGGAAGGTCGTAGGTCGTAGGTCGTAGGTCTCAATGTCGTAGGTCGTAGGTCACAGGTCGTAGGAGGTCGCAAACCAGAGAACCAGCGAGGGGGCTAGTTGCACAAGACTTACGACCTACGACCTACGACCTACGACTCTACTGGGACAGTCATCAGCAACAACACACTCCCCACACCGCGGCCGATTCGCAATGCAGGTCCGTCGACCGTGGAAGATCAGGAGATGGCTCACCACAGTCCAGTCATCGCGCGGCACCAGCGGCATCAGATCGCGTTCCACCTGCTCCGGATTGTCGGAGCGGGTGAGCCGAAGCAGCTTGGCAATCCGCTTGACATGGGTATCGACGGTGATCCCCTCGTTCAATCCAAAGGCGTTACCAAGGATGACGTTGGCGGTCTTGCGTCCCACACCTGGGAGCGGCCGAAGCGCCTCCATGCTCCGTGGCACCTCGCCGTCATGCTCGGCGACCAGGGCACGCGCCATCCCGATCAGCGACTTCGCCTTGTTGCGGAAGAAGCCCGTGGAGCGCACCAATTCCTCGACATCCTCCTGCTTCGCGGCCGCGAGGGCATGGGCATCCGGGAATCGGGCGAAGAGCGCCGGCGTCACCATGTTCACGCGCGCATCAGTACACTGGGCCGAGAGAATCGTTGCGCAGAGCAACTCGAAGGCGTTGCGATGGTCGAGTTCGCAATGGGCGTCCGGGTGCTGGGCGTGCAGGGCGGCGAGGATGCGCTCGACACGGGCGAGCTTCGCCGCGCGACTTTCTCGCGGCATCAGGCTCGGCGCGCGGCGACGAAGGCGCGGAAGCCGGCCGCATCACGGGCGTTGAGGATCTCGTCCGGACCGAGGCCACCCTTTCGCGCGATCGCGACGCCGTACTCGACGTTCGCAAGCCCCCCGAGGTTGTGCGCGTCGGCCCCGATGCTGATCATCACCCCGGCTTCGCGTGCACGCCGCAGCACCCGCCAGTCGAGATCCAACCGGTGCGGGTCGGCGTTGATCTCGATGCCGACCCCGGCGGCCCCCGCCGCGTCGAAGATCGCGTCCAGGTCCAGCGCATACGCGTCGCGCTGCAGGAGCAGTCGTCCTGTCGGGTGGCCGAGGATCGTGACGGCCGGGTGCGCAATCGCCCGAAGGAAGCGCGCCGTCATCTCCTGCTCGCTCATGGTGAAGCGCGAGTGGACGCTGGCAATGATGAAATCGAAGCCGTCGAGCACGTCGTCCGGGTAGTCGAGTGCACCATCCGCAAGGATGTCGCTCTCGATCCCCTTGAAGACCGTGATCCCCAGTTGCAGTGCGTTGACTGCGTCGATCTCGTCCCACTGACGGCGCAGATCGTCGGGCTGCATCCCGCCCGCGTATCCCGCCGAGCGCGAATGATCGGTGATGCCGAGCCAGTCGTAACCCGCCTCGCGCACGCCGCGGGCGAGCTCCTCGACCGAGTTGCTGCCGTCGGAATACGTCGTGTGGCAGTGGAGGAAGCCCTTGAGGTCGGCGCGCTCGACCAACCGCGGGACCGGGCGCCCGACTTCGCTGCCATCTTCGCGCAGTTCAGGCGGAATCCATGGCAGTCCGAGGGCGCGGTACAGCGTCTGCTCGTCGGGGGTCGGGACGAAGCGACTCCCCTCCCACAATGCCGTCCCGGCGAGCGTGAAGCCGTTGGTCCGCGCATGCTCGGCGAGGGCGGCGAGATGCGCGTCGCTGCCGGTCGCCTGCACGAGGACCGCCCCGAGGTTCTGCGGTGGCGTCACCACCACTTGCACCGACGTCCCTCCCCCAAGCTTGAGGGTGGCGTGGCGCTCATCCTGTCCGGCGATCTCGCGCACCCCGATGGCATCACTGATCAGGCGAAACAGCTCCTCGGGAGCCACATCGGCGACCACCACCATCACCAGCTCGCGCACCACCTCGGTGCGACGCCGCACCTCGCCGGCCGGGTGCGCCGCCAGCACGTGCGGCACCCGGCTGAGTGCCTCCGCCAACGCGCGTGCCTCCTCCGCGGCGTGATGGCAGAGCCGCCATTGGCTCGCCTGCCGCAGGAAGGCGATGCCCTTGAGAATGTTCTCGGCGGTGCGAGCCCCGAAGCGCGGCAACGTGGCAAGCCGGCCGTCGCGCGCGGCCGCTTCGAGATCGGGCAGCGTATCGATGCCGAGGGTCTCGTGGATCTGGCGAATGCGCGCCACGCCAAGGCCCGAGATGCCGAGCATGTCGACCAGGCCGGGCGGTACTTCGGCGCGCAGCGACTCGAACAACTCGGAGCGGCCCGTCGTGGCCAACTCGGTGATGACATCTCGCAGCGCGGGGCCGATCCCCTTCATCTGCGCAAAGGACCCATCCGCGACGGCAGCGGCGAAGTCACCGGCGTAGCCGTCCACCGTTTTCGCGGCGGCGCGGAAGGCGCGCACACGGAAGGTGTTCTCGCCCTTCAGTTCGAGGTATTCGGCGAGCCGCTCGATCGCGGCGGCCACGCCTGCCCGATCCATCACGATCGTCATCGCGTCCTCACGAAGGGGTGGCGGTGGCACGCCATGCGAGCAGCAGGAGTTCACCCGTATCGGCGAGGGCGTGCAGGCCAGCCAGGTCGCCCCCAGGCATCTGTGGTGCGAACGGCGCGGATCCATCCGGGCGTGCCGCAGCAGGCGGGGCTGTTCCCGTCACCACAGCCACCGTGAGCCCCGGACGGTCGGCGTGCAACCCGAAGCATGCCACGATACGGAGGCCAGCAGGATCCGGGAGCGCGAACCAGCCATCGAGTGGTTCCCACTGCTCGCCATCGGCCAACTGGCCCCACACCAGCCGCGGCGCCACCTGAATGTACTGGGTCGTGCGAGAGGCGGTCAGCGCCGCGGGCGCGTCCAGGGCGCAGAGCGCGCGGGTCGCATCCGCATCGAGTGGTGTGGTGGCCGCACCGTCCGCCCAGAAACGCCATGCCGCATGCACGAAGGCGACGAAATCATCGACCGCCTCGCCGAGCCCGTCATCGGGACGCAGCTCGTGCAGCAGTTCGATCGCGGGCGTGCAGACGAGGAAGGCATCGAGCGCCGCATCGGCGGGCAACGCCTCGCGAATCGCCGGGAAGTGCACGTCCACCAGCGAGCCGAAGACCAACTCGAACGGATGCGGGCGGGCGACGTCGTTCATCTGGCAGCCGGAAGGAAACCATCGAGGGTGGCGCGGAACGGCTCCAGCGCTTCGACGTACGGCACGTGCCCACTCGCTGGGAGGATGACGCAGCGAGCACGCAGGGCATCGGCGGTCGCCTGGGCCGTTGCCACCGGGATGGGATCATCGTCGCCGTGCACGACGATGGCAGGGACATCGAGTTCGCGCAGCGCCGGTCGCAAGTCGAAGTCGTCACCGAGCGAATCCCACACCGCCTGCTGCGTGCGACCCGTCACCCGGAACGGGGTGAGGTCGCTCGCCCGCGATGGGTCGTGGAAGTAGCCCGCGACGGCCAGCTCGAAAAGCCGCTGCTGATAGGCCGGGAGGTCACGCTCGCGCAGTCCGCTGGCCTGCAGGGCCGCGCGCTCCGCCACCAACTCGGGCGTGGCACCGCGTGCTGCCAGTGCGGCCTCGTACTGCGTGCGTTCGGCGCGCGCGGCCGGGGCCGGCGAGACCAGTGCGAGCGAGGCGACACGGGCGGGAAAGGTCGTCGCATAGAGCATCGCAAGCAGCGCGCCCCACGAATAGCCGCAGAGGTGGAGCTGCTCGAGTCCCCAGACATCCCGAAGCGCCTCGAGGTCGTGCACCTGCTCCCGCCAGCCGACGGGGACGTCGCGACCGACCGCGCTTCTCCCCCCCCCACGCTGGTCGTAATAGACCAGGGTGCGCCCCGTGGCGAGGGTGTCGAAGCCGGGGAGGAGGTAGTCGTGATGCGCGCCGGGACCGCCGTGGAGGACGATCACCTCCGGGCCCTCGCCGATGCGTCGCTCGAAGAGGGTGACGCCGCGGACCTGCCGCTCGGTGGTGTGCGCCTCGCTCAGAGCAGCGCCGCGAGGGCGTCGGCCACCAGGCGCACCTCGCGCTCCTCGGCCGCGGTGAACGGATCGAGCACGTCGGAATCCACATCAATCTGACCGAGGATCTTGTCGCCGCGACGAATCAGCACGACCAGCTCGGAACGGGTGAAGGTGTTGCAGGCGATGTAGTTCTCGCGCCCGCGCACGTCGCCGACATTCTGGTCTTCGCCGGTGGCCACTGCGGTCCCGCAGACCCCCTTGCCCACCGGGATGCGGGTATGGTCGGTCTCACGACCCGCGAACCCCTCGAGCACGAGATCATCGCCGTGCAGCATGTACAGGTACACGGAGGTGTACGGCTCACCCGCCTCGCGCATCAGTTCGGCGGCGAGGGTGAGCAACCGCGTCCGATCAGAGCCGTGGTTGAACGCGCTGCGCAACCGGGTGATCACCGGTTCCGCATGCAGTACGGTCGCGCTCACGCGCCCGGACGCAGGGCGAGGGTGACCTTCACCGTCTTCTTCTCCTCACCGCGCCAGTAGACGACCTCGATGGTCTCACCGGGCTTGTGGGTGCGGAGCACCGCGACCATCTCGGCGAGCCCGGGCGTCTCCTTGCCGGCCATCATCACGATGATGTCGTTGGCCTTGAGCCCGGCCTTTTCGGCCGGTGACCCCGAACTCACACCGGTCAGCACAATGCCCTGCCCGTCTTGATCGGTGTCAGGAATCGAGCCGAACCACGAACCGTACCCGGTCTGCACCGGCGCTGCTGCCGGCGGAGCGGGCGGGGTGGCCTGAGCCGCCAGCGGGGCGGCGGCGGCGAGGAGCACGAGGACCGACAGGGTGATACGCATCACGACATCCGGGTTGAGAGACCCTTACATTCTAATCTCCCCCCTATCCCCGTGTGGACGCCGTGTCCCCTCGCCTCTTCGCCCTGATCCCCGCCGCGGTCGCCATCAATCTGGTGATCGGGCGAATCGTCGCGGAGCTCGCCCTCCCGGTCTATCTCGACACCCTCGGGACGATGCTGGTGGCGGTACTGGCTGGGCTCTCCGGCGGCTTGCTGGTGGGGACGGTGAGCCAGGTGCTCTCCGGGATGCTCTCCGGCTACATCTGGCTCGCCTTCACGCCCATCCAGTGGCTGATTGCCGTGCTGGCCGCCGTGGCGGCGTGGCGTGGCGGTTTCGCCGGGACCTGGCGCAGCGCCGCATGGGGGGCGGCCTGCGGCGCCCTCTGCGGCGCGACATCGGCGGTGATCTCGTACGTGCTGTTCCGCGGGGTCACCGCTGGCGGAGTGACCATGATCAGCGCCCTCTTCCGGTCGATGGGCTTCTCGCTTGAGGCCTCGGTGACCGCCGCCTCGGTGGGCACCGATGTGGTCGACAAGACGATCGCCTTCGTGGTGGTCGGCATGCTGTTGCGCGCCCTGCCCCGCCGCGTGCTGGGTCGGTTTCCGCTGGCGGCCCGAGCAGTCGGTCGATGACCGCGCTCGCACGACAGGCCCATCCCTTCACGACCGGCGCCGTGGCGCTCGCCCTGGCGACCCTCGGCGTGCTGGCCCCTGCCCCACTCGGCACGGCATGGCTCTATGCCGTGACCGTGGCGCTCGCACTCCTCACCGGCGCCGCGCGGGGTGTCTGGCTCGCCCTGATCATCGCGGGACCACTCTGGCTGCTGCTCTTCGTGATGCATGGCGTGCTGGGCGAGGGACCGCGGGTGTCCTTCATTGGGGGGGGGACGCTCTCCGCGGAGGGACTGGAGTGGGCCATCGGGCAGGGGACGCGATTGGGGGCGATCATCACCGCCTCCCTCGCGTTCGCCGTCACCTTCGACCCACACCGCTTCCTGCAGGCAGCGATCGCGCGACGGTGGCCATGGACCGCGGCCTTCCTGGTGGTGGCAACGCTCGACGCCGCCGAGCGCTTTGGCGGACAGGCACGACGACTGCGCGAGGCACAGCGCACCAGAGGGCTCCGTGTCCGCGGGTCCCTGGCGACACGAGCACGCGCCATACCCGCGCTCGCCTTTCCGCTGATGCTGGCGGCGTTGACCGAGGCGGACGAGCACGCGCTTGCCCTCGAGACACGAGGACTCACCCTGCCCGGACAGCGCACCGCGCTCGACCCACCGCCAGACACGGCGATCGATCGGATGATTCGGTGGGCCGCGCTCGCGGCGGTGCTCGCCGCCATTGTCTGGCGCATCGGCACGATCGCATGACACCGCTGGTCACTCGTGACCTGCGCGCCCGTTGGCCGGCGCAACCCCATTGGGCACTGGACGGGGTGTCACTCACGATCCGTCCGGGCGAGCTCACCTGGCTGCACGGGCCACTGGGCGCTGGCAGCAGCACATTGCTGCTCGCGTTGGCTGGGCTCCTGCCGAGACTGACCGGCGGCGAGCGCGAGGGAGAGGTGCGCTGCGGAGCGCATGACCCCGCCACCCGCGCCCCACTTGGGGAGGGGATTGGCTATCTCGGCCCTTCGCCGGCCCTGCAGCTCAGCGGGATCGCCCGGACCGTCCACGATGAAGTCGCCATGGGCGCGGTGAACCTCGGATGGCCGCGCATGCGGATTCTCGAGGCGACCGCAGCGACGATCGCTCGCACCGGCATCGAAGCGCTGGCTGACCGTGCCCCTGATCACCTCTCCGGTGGTGAGACCCAACGCGTCCTCCTCGCAGGACTGCTGGTGACCGCACCCAGCGTCCTCCTCCTCGACGAGCCCTTCTCCGCGCTTGATCAGACCGCTCGCCAGGCGATGGCCGAGCTGCTCGTGGTGCTGGCGCGCGAGGGATGCACGGTCGTGGTCGCCTGCGACGACGCCGACACCATGCGGGCCCGCGCTGATCGCCTGATCGTGCTGCACGACGGGCGCATCGCACTGGATGGGACACCCGACGAGCTGCTGGCAGGAGATGCCCTCCGTACGCTCGGGGCCGCGACGACCGGCGCGGCGGACCTTGCCTCCCGCGCAGGCTGGCCCGCCCCCCGCCCACTCGAGGTGGCGGACCTGGTCGGGATGCTCCCCCCTTCACCCCGCACCTCGATGCCTGATGGCGCACCGGCCCCCACCCCCATCGTGAGAGCGGCGCCCCCCTTGGTCCTCAACGGCGTGACGTTCGGCTACCCCGGCCGACCCCCCGTTTTCCGCGAGGCCACGCTCCAACTCGCCGCAGGCACCAGCACGGCGGCACTCGGCCCCAATGGTGCGGGCAAGTCCACCTTGTTGCGGCTGGCGATGGCGCTCGAGCACCCTGGGGGGGGGACCGTCCACACGCTCGACCAGCTCACTACGGGCCGCGGGCCGGAGGACCTCGCCCCAGCGACGGGCTTCCTCTTCCAGCAGCCCGAGCGCCAACTCTTCGCCTCGTCAGTGCGGGCGGAATGTGGCATGGGTCCGCGGCTCGCCGGGTGGAGTGCCGCCGATACGGCAGCCGCCGTCGCGGAAGTACTCGACGCGCTGGGACTCACGGAACTGGCCGAGGAGCATCCGTGGGACCTGCCGCTGCCGCTGCGGCGACTGGTCGCGCTGGCGACCGTGTTGGTGACCCGACCGCGATTGCTGCTGCTCGATGAACCGACCGCCGCGTTGGATGCCCGCTCGCGTGACCGGGTGATCGCGTCGGTGCGAGCGGCGCAGGCGGAAGGCGCCACGATTCTTGCAGTGACACATGACGCGACCTTCGCACACGAGGCGCTGGATCAGGGCGTGTTGGTGGGCGATGGCGCGGTGCACGAGATCGGCGTGCTCACCAATCACTGGCCAGCGACCGGGTTGACGTCCCCCGCCGCGCTGGCGATCGGACAGCATCTTGGTGTGGGGGCTACCCCCTGCCGCCGGGACGCGATTGCAGGTATCCTCTCGGAATTCCATCAGCCCGGGTCACAACGTGCCGATTCCCCTGACCGCCCTCTTCGCCGCGACGCTCCAGCAGATCCGCAGCGCGACGTCTGACCCGGCCGCGCTGGCGCGTGCCGCGGACCTGCTGGCGCGCGCCGCCGGTCCGGGCCCGAGCAGCTGGGAAATCGAACCCCACCGCCTGATCGTCAATGGCGTCCCGGTTCCCAACGGCGCCCCCGGCGTGGCCATCGTCCGTGCCGCACTCACGCGCCACCACATCCGCCAGCTCACGATCCCTGACCACATCGATGCCGCGCGTTGGAGCGAACTCGCCTCCACCCTCGACTCGGCAGCCGGTCTCTACCCGACCCCCGAACAGTTCGCCCACGCGCTACAGGCGGCCGTCCCTGGCACCGACGTGAGCATCTCGTCCGACGTCGTGCAGGATGCGACACCGGAGGGTGAAGCGAGCAGCGCCGTGGAGCAGCGTGCGCCAGTCAGCCCATACACCGAAGCGGAGCCAGGCCTGGTGTCGGAGGCCGCCGACCGCGCCGCCCTGAGCGTGCGCCTCGAGCCGTTGATCGAGGCGGGGATGGCAGCGGCAACTCGCTGGGACTGGGACGGCATCGCCCAGATGCTCCTGGAGCTGCACGCCATCGAAGAACGAGTCAACGACGCCGAGCGATGGATCATCGCGCAGGAACGTCACCGGGTCATCTCGCCGGACATGTTGAAGCGAATGGTTGGAGAACTGCCGACCCTCAGCCCGGGCGCGCCACTTTCGCGCGGGATCGCGACACTTGGTCGCGAGGGCGTCGAGGCGATCCTCGAGGCGCTCGCCGACGACCCGAGTCGGCAGGCGCGCCATAGCTACGTCGCGGCGCTCGAGAGCATCGGGCACGCGGAGCCGGCGCTCCTGGAAGCCCTCACCCCGACCACGCCGACAAATGTGTTGCGGGATGTCATCGCGGTGGTGGGGCGGCGGCGCCTCGAAGCCGCGATCCCGACCCTCGCCGCGCTGCGCCGCCATAGCGATGAACGGGTGCGCACCGCGGCATTGCGCGCGCTGGAGAATATCGGGACGGCCGAGGCGATTGCGGCGTTGCGGTGAGGGATGTTGGATGTTGGATGTTGGATGTTGGAGCTTTGGATCTGCCGCAACACCCACCGCGGAGGTCCCGAAGGTGGCGCTAGACGAGGTCCCTCCCTCCGGTGGGGACGAGGGTCCAACATCCAACATCCAACATCCAGCATCCCACTCAGTTCTCCGTAAAATCCGTCTCTCCATCAAGCCCCTTCGCGAAGGCCGCCAGCAGCCGCGCCACTGCGAGCACATCATCCAGCGCGACCATTTCATTGGGTGAGTGCATGTAGCGCAGCGGTACCGAGACCAAACCCGTCGCGACGCCGCGATGCGCCGTGAAGATCGCGTCGGCATCGGTCCCGGTGGAGCGCGCCGCCCCCTGCACCACGTACGGGATCTTCTCGGCTTCGGCCGCCGCCACGAGCCGCTCGAACACCACGCCATTCACCGCGGCGCCACGCGTGATCACCGCGCCACTGCCCAGCTTCACGTCACCATGACGCTTCTTCTCGATGCCTGGTGAATCGGTGGCGTGGGTCACGTCCACGACGATCGCGGCAACCGCCTCGAGGGAGGTTGCCGAGGTGCGCGCGCCCCCACCTGTGTAGGCGATCTCCTCCTGTGTGGTCGCGACCGCCGTTACCGGAACAGCGGGACGTGTCTCCGAGAGCAGGCGCAGCGCCTCGAGGACCACGAACGCGCCAACGCGATTGTCGAGCGAGCGGGAGACGACCCGATCATTCGGCAAGCGGGTGACCGTGCTGCCCAGCACGCCTGGTGTGCCAGGTCCGACCTGCGCGATCGCCTCGGCTCGGTTCCTCGCCCCGATGTCGATCCAGAGATCCTGCGGCTTCGACAGTTTGTCGCGCGAGGCCTGGTCCATCGTGTGAATCGCCTGCTTGCCGATCACGCCAGCAACGGGGCCGTTGGTGCCGAGGAGGGTGACGCGTTGACCCACGAAGACCTGGGGGTCCCAGCCGCCAATCGGATCGAAATAGCAGTAGCCGTCGTCATCCACGTGCACGAGCATCACGCCGATCTCGTCGATGTGGCCGGCGAACATCAAGCGTGGTCCGTCGCGGCGGTCCCCAGCAGGGAAGACGGTTGCCAGGGAGTTGCCGTTGACGTCGGCGCGGACTTCGTCGGCAAAGGCGGCGTCCTCGCGCCACAGCCGAGCGGGAATGCGTTCGAATCCCGATGGACCGGGGGCGTCGAGCAGGCGGATGAAGCGATCATATTGGGAGGGAGTCATGCATGGAAACTATACTTCCCCGACCATGCCTGCCCCCCTCCGCACGACGCTTGCCTCCGCCTGGACCTGGAGCCTCCTGGGCATCGGGGCCGTGATCATCATCCCCGTGGTCGTCGCCTGGCGATTTGTCGGCTGGCCGGTGGATCGCTGGAACTACTACGGCGGCCGGCTCTTCCGTCACCTCGGGATCCTGGTCGAACGCGGCACGCCGCGCTGGAAGTTCGAGATCCGCGGCACGCGACCGGCGAATCCTCGCAACCCCTACGTGGTCGTGGCCAACCACGAATCGTTCGCCGACATCATCGTGCTGACCCACCTCCCGTGGGAGATGAAGTGGCTCAGCAAGGCGAGCATCTTCCGCATCCCGGTCTTCGGCTGGCTGATGTGGGCAGTGCGCGATATCGCCGTGCGCCGTGAGCGCGTCACCAGTGCGAAGGCCGCGATGGACGAATGCCGCCAGCGCCTGGCGGGCAATGTGTCAGTGATGATCTTCCCGGAGGGGACGCGCTCGAAAGCAGAGCAGATGCTGCCCTTCAAGGATGGCGCCTTCCGCCTCGCCATCGAGGCCGGCGTACCGATCCTGCCCATCGCGCTCACCGGCACGCGCAACGCGATCGCCAAGCACGACTGGCGCATCGGACCCGCGCACGCGCTGGTGGAGATTCTCACCCCTGAACCGACCGAGGGGCTCACGCTGGATGACGTGGGGGCGCTGCGAGATCGGGTGCGGGAACGGATCGCAGTCGCCCGAGATCAGCTACGTGGTGAGGGTGAAACGCGGAAGGCGAAACGTGAAACGTGAAAGGGAGCCTCAGCTGGAAGCCAGGCTCCCTGCGCAGGGGCGACGCTTCCGTGCCCTTTCACGTTTCACGTTTCACCTTTCACCTTCCATCCCTTCACCGCTGCGCGTAGGCCGTCTTCCGCCCCTGCGCATCAAACGTGAAGACCGTGTAGCGATCCTTGGTCGGCCCTTCCATGCCCGGTGACCCCATCGGCATCCCCGGCACCGCAATCCCCTTCACGCCGGGGGTCTTGGCCGCGAGCACCTTCTTGATCAGGTCGGCCGGGACGTGTCCCTCGATGACGAGGTCGCCCGCGAACGCGGTGTGGCACGACTCGAGATCGCGGGTGACCCCGTTGGCACGCTTGAGCGCGGTGAACTCGTCACGATTCTCGACTTCCACCGTGAAGCCCTGCGCCTTCATGTAGTCCACCCACGCCTGACAACATCCGCAGCTCGCCGACTTCACCACCCGAACCACGGGCAGCTGGTCTGTCGCGGGCGCGGCGCGCCAGGCGACGAGCACTGTGGTGACGAGCACGGCCGCCACGGCCATCAGTCCACGCCGCATCAGTCGCGCACCAGAATGAGGAACTTGCCGCCGTCCCAGAAGGCCGGCGAGGAGACTTGCAGATCACCCTTCACCTTGCCGTCGTTGGTGACCGTGCTCGCCAGGTACGAGACGCTTTGCCGCGTGACGATCTTGTACTCCTTCGTCGGCTCCGGCACCGTGAGGACCAGATCGGTCCGCTTGTCGAGCTTCTGGAAGAGCTCCGGGCGCAGCTCGCGAGCGGGCTGCAGCGTCTTGCTGCCAAAGACGAGGAACTTGCTTCCCTCCTTCACCAGGATGCCGCGCTCGATCAACTCGTCTTCGGTGCCCACCGCGTAGTACACGGTGTTGGCCTCGTCAGTGACCTGCGTGAGCGTGTCGGTCAGGGCTTCACGCGCAACCGCCAGTTCCTCGGTCTGCGTGGTCAGCGTGTCCACGCGCGACGTCAGCACCTGGATCTGCTCGCGCTGCTGCGCCATCACACTCTCCTGCTCGACGGCGGCGGCACGCAGCTCTTCGATCGTGCGCTGAAACGCATCGAGCTGGGCGAGCAGCTGGCGGCGCTCGCCGCTCAGTGCGTTCACCCGCTTGCGCTGCTCGTCAATCTGCACGTCGGCAGCTTCGAGACGGGAGATCAGTTCGCGGATCTTGCCGAGGAGGACCGCACGCTCCTCGGCCCGACCGGTCACCGGTCGCTCGCCGGAAGCGACCGGACTCACACCCAGACCCTGCACCCGCGCGAGGTCGGCGTTGATCTCCGTGACCATCTGCGAGGCGGCGAGGACATCGGCGACCAGCGAGTCCTTCTGCTGGTTGATCTGCTGCTGCTCGACGACCATCTCGTCGTAGCGCTTCTTGCTGACGCAGCTCGTGAGCATCCCGATCGTGACGAGGGCCAGCACAGTGTGGCGGATCATGCGCATTCCTGGTTTGGGGACAACTTTCACTGACGATCCAAGCCGTAAACGTTGCACAAAGGCGCGGGAATCACCACCCCGGAGCCCTTGGCGCGGGTAGATTTGGGGGATGCGCACCTCCCTGCACCTCCTTGCCCTCGCCAGTGTGGCCGCCCTCGCCTGCGCTCCGACGCGGCCGGCGGCCACCCCCTCGCCGGTGCCGTCCCGTCAGGTGACCATCCTGCACTTCAACGACGTCTATGAGATCACCCCGGTGGAGGGGGGGAAGAGTGGCGGGCTGGCTCGTGTCGCCACCATTCGGGAACGCCTTCTCACCAATCGGACCCCGCTCCTGACGCTGCTCGGCGGTGACTTCTATTCCCCCTCGGCGATGGGCCTCGCCCAGATCGACGGCAGCCGCCTCGCCGGTCGCCAGATGGTGGAGATCCTCAACGCGGTCGGGCTCGATTGGGCCGTGCTGGGGAACCACGAGTTCGACATCCGCGAGGCGGAATTCCGTGCCCGCCTGGGCGAATCCCGTTTTGGCCACATCGCAGGCAATGTCACCGACTCGGCAGGCCGCCTTTTCCCCAATACCGTCCCGCGGGCGATCGTGACCGTGGCGACTCCGGGTGGGTCAGTCCGCATCGGCCTGGTGGGCGTCACCCTTGATGCGAACCGGGTGCCGTGGGTGCGTTACGCCGACCCGGTCGAGGCGCTCCGCCGCGACATCACTGCCCTGCGAGATTCGGTGGACCTGCTGGTGGCCCTCACCCACCAGACGCTCGCCGAGGATCAACGCGCCGTGGAACTCTTCCCGGAGCTGGACCTGCTGGTGGGCGGGCACGAGCACGAGAACTACCTGCTGCGACGAGGGCCCGGCTTCACGCCGATCGTGAAGGCCGACGCCAATGTGCGCACCGTGGCGCTGATCACCCTGAACCCCGACGCCCCAGCCGTGGTGACCGATATCCGCTTCGTGGCGGTGGACGCTTCGATTCCAGAGCACCCTGGGGTCGCGGCACAGGTGCAGCGGTGGGTCGATCGCGTTTTCGCAGCGTATGTCGCTGAAGGGCTTGACCCCACTGCGACGGTGGCGACGATACCGGAGGCGCTCGACGGGCGGGAGGCGACGGTGCGCGTGCGCGAGGGGAACCTCACGGCGTTGATCGCGGCCGCATTGCGAGGTGAAGTGCCTGACGCAGAGGTCGGCCTCATGAATGGTGGCTCGATCCGGATCGACGACGTGCTCCCCGCCGGCGCGGTGAGCCAGTACGATGTGATCCGGGTGTTGCCCTTTGGTGGGCTCGTGAGCCGGACAACAATGACCGGCGAGCTCCTCACCCGTGTCCTCGAACAGGGGATCGCGAACCGGGGCAGCGGCGGCTTCCTGCACGCCGACAACGTCACCCGCACCAATGCTGGCTGGATGGTGGCGGGGGAACCGATTCGCCCAGAGCGTGTGTATGTGGTGGCGACCACCGACTTCCTGCTCACCGGGCGGGAGCGGGGCCTCGACTACCTTGCGCCAGGCACTGCCGGCCTCGGGCCGATCACCGAGTTTCGCGACATCCGGCGCGCCGTGATTGACGAGATGGCGCGGCGGTGGCCAAAAGACTAGGGGCGCGGCTCCGCCGCGCGGGTGAGGGGTGAGGGGTGAGGGGTGAGGGGCAACAAGGTGAAACGTGAAAGGTGAAACGGGACTTTGCCCACTCCAAGATCCAACATCCAGCATCGTACGACCTACGACCTACGACCTACGACACGAGATTGGACCACATGCGCGTCCTGATTCCTGCCCTCGCCCTCCTCACCGCCTGCGCCGCCCCACCTCCGCGCGTGGCGCCGACCCCCGTCCCCGTGCCGCAGCGCATCACGGCGCCAGACGTGCCGGAGCTCAACGGCATGCCGCACGCCGTGCGTGCCGGACTCAGCGTGCAGATCAGCGGAATGGTTCCGGTGAATGCACAGGGGCAGCTCGTCGGTACCACGCTCGACGCGCAGGTGGGGCAGGCGATGCGGAATTTCTTGTCGGTGGTGAGCGCGGCGCGTGGCGTATCGGGTGACGTCGTGCGGATCACGGCGTATGTCCGTGACCTCACGCCCGAGGCGGTCGAGACGATTCGCGCTGCGGTGCTCGCCGCCACGGACCCCAATGCCCCCCCCACGCTCACCGTGGTCGGCGTGGCGGCCCTGCCGGAATCCGGCATGCTGGTCATGCTTGAGGGATCGGCGATCTTGCGGAGCGAGTTCCCGGATCGGACGCGGATGTAGGGAGAGAAGGTGAAAGGTGAAAGGGGGGCCCGCCGCGGAGCGGTGTGTGCCCTACAAGGCGATGTCGAGATCGCACCCCGTTTCACCTTTCACCTTTCACCCTCTCTCCCCTTCACCGCCCCTGCCACAACTCGATCCGGTTCCCCTCCGGGTCATCCAGCCACGCGAAGTCGCCGTCGGGCGTCTCTTGCCGCTCTTCCGCGGTGATCCCGATTTCGGCAAGGTGCTCCAGGAAGGCATCGAGATCGGTCACGCGCCAGGTGATCTCGCAGTGGCGTCGGTCATGCCCGAGCGGATGCTTCGCCTGGTGAATCGCGAAGGCCGGCCCGCCACCCACCTCACTCCACCATTCATGCGACCCGGGTTCGCGGGTGAAGAAGAGCCCGAGGGTGCGCTCGTACCAGTGGGCGAGCGTATCGGCGTGATCGGCGAAGAGGACGACACCGCCAAGACCGGCAACTGTGGGGCGATCCATGCAGCGACTCCGTAGCGTGAGAAGGAGAGGGAAGAAGGCAGGACGGGCGGACTGGGGGGGGGGACTAGGGTTCGCACTCCGTGACCTGCTCGGTGCGCCGAACCAGCACGGCGGCGGGCAGGAGCGGGATGGCGAGCGCGAGTGCGGGCGACGTGAGCGCCATGGTCGTCATGCACGTCGGACCAGGGACCGTCAGGGTGACGTCAAGCATGAGGGTGTCGCCGGCGATCGCCGTGCGCTCGTGGCGGAGACCGAAGCCGCCACTTGGGCGACTGCCGGCAGTGACAATCACCACCCGTTGCGTGGTGAAGTCCACGTCGGGAATTGGCGGCGGCGGCGCGACGCCATCGTGCAGATGATTCCACGCGGCGGCCCAATCGTCGGCACTCGTCAGCACCACCTCGAGCACTTCTTCCCAACTCGACTGTTGGCTGGTGGCCACGACGGTGACGTCAGTCGTCACGGCTGGCGGATCCGGTGGGGGATCGTCCACGACCGGTGGCGCGTCGCCACACGCCATGAGGAGGAGGAGTGGCAGCAGGACGAGTGGCAGGTGGCGCATGATGGCCTCGCAACGGGAGATGACGGAAGTTGGTCGCGTCCGATGCGAGGTCAAGGGGACGCATCGTCGCCTCAGCGATGCAGGCGGTAGACGCGGGCTTCCTCGATGCCGTTCGGATCGCGCCAGACACCAACGATCCGATCGCGCGTGACCTGCCACAGGGTGAATCGACGCGGCGTCATCACGGTGCCGAGCCACGCCCCGTCGGGGGCGAGCACCTGCCAGCGCTGGGGCACGGAATCCCGCCGCTCCGGCCCGGCATCCTCGCGCAACCAGGTGTGACCGGTCGCATCGATCAGTTGCTGGTCGAAGGTCGGCATTTCGCCGGGCAGGCCGGCCGACACCATCGCATCGACGACACGTTCTGCCACGGCCCGCGGGAGCTGGGCGACCTGCTCCGTGCGGCGCATGCCGTGCTCGCGGATGTCCTCAAGCGGAATCGCACGCCGCGGACGGGCGAGGCGCCAGATCTGGCCGAGACGTCCCTCGGGGGTGATGCGCAACAGCTCGTCGCTGTCCCCCGCCATCACCTGCACCCAGCGGTCGGCGACGGCAATCGAGGTCTGCGCCCCGAACGGCCGCGGGAACGCCGCCACGAAGTCACTCGTGCTCGCCACGACCATTTCGCTGCCTGGCACGATCGCGAGGGTGTCGGAGATCACCGTGCCATTCGCGTCGGCCGCGAGCACTGCAATGCCATCGCGGCGCAAGCCAACTCCTTCGCCCAACCCGATGGTGGGTCGACCGGTGAGGATGAGGGTGCCATCGACGAAGCGGCCGGTTGGCGCGACACTTCCGACAATCTCCGCGGTCCGCACCACCGCGCCGGCGGCATCGAGCACGGTGAGCCGGTTGACGGCACCGTCCCAGATCCACAAGGAATCGCCGGCGGTCGCCACCATGCGCGGGCGGGCGAAGGTCTCTGCGCCACCGACGCGCGCTGCCACGGCGCCTTCCGGCGTGAAATACACGACCTGACGATCCTCACCCACCACCACCGCGAGACGTCCATCGGCGAATCGGTGCACGCCGACGACATCGATCAGCAAGGCGCCATCGGTGCGCGAGGCATCACCGGCCACCTGCTCCGGAATGCTGTCCACGCGCCAGTCGGTGCCATCGCGCCAGGCCGGTACGCTGGAGGTGACGATCTGCACGCCGAGGGAATCGACCACGACGCCATTCCCCTCGGGGCGGCCGGTGCCGCAACCCGCGAGGGTGACCGTCAGCGCCATCCCGCACATCACGCGGCTCACAGGGAGATCTGCAGGCCGGACGTGAAGAGTCGATCAGTCGTCTCGAAGCCGGGTTGCGGCAAGCCGTCGTAGCGGATCACATACGAGAGCTTGACGCCGACCTGTTTGGTGATCGGGGCGGTGACGCTGGTCTCGGTGTTGATGCGGAGATCCTCGGGCTCGCGGAAATTGGGCAGCAGCTCCATCGATTGGGCCGCCTGCGCGCGGGGCCCGAATTGATACACATAGGTGGAGGCGGCGCGCCCGCCGAGGAAGTCGAGATCCCGACGCCCGGCGACGGTGCCCCGCTGCCGGGTGAGCGTTGCCCCCCCCTCAAGGGTCAGGCGATGCTTGGCATTGCGCACGACCGGGAACGAGAGCCCGGTGGAGGTGGCGATACGCGAAGCCAGACCAGCGAAAACGTTGCGCTCGTAATTGCTCAGGTTGTAGACGCTGATCGCGCCCAGCACCGAGAGGTCCACCCGAAAACTGCCGCGCCAGATCGAGGTGACCGACTTGCCCTTGCTGCGACCGTACACCCCGTTGAACGTCTGGGCCACGGTAAGGTCGCCCAGCTTGGCCGTGATCTTGTCACCGAAGTTGAGCGTCTGCACGGAAGTGTTGCCTGAGGTGCTGACGAAACCGACGTCGCCCGCGAACTTCATCTCGAGCGGGGTGCGCTTCGGCACGGTGTCGGCCGTGAGCTGGAACAGCAGGGGAAGGACGGCAAACACCATCGCGAGACACGCTCCTTGGGGACAGTCGGCACTGACATCTGCCGTCCCCAAGGTAACCCCGTACCGCCGTCCCTCAACCGGTCAGAAGGTGACCTGCACACCGGTGGTGAAGATGCGGTCGGTCGTCTTGAAGCCTGGCTCCGGGAGGCCGTCGTAGCGAATTTCATAACTGGCCTTCATGCCGATCCCGGCGGTGATCGGGGCCACCAGCGATGTTTGGGCGTTGATCCGCAGGTCATCACCCTCCTTGAAGTTCGGGAGCAGTTCCACGGTTTGGCTGAACCGAGACTTCTCCCCCAGAAAGCGGTCAAACGCGAGCGCCGCGCGCCCGGCAGCAAAGTCGCGGTCGGGCGCCGGCGCCACACCGCGCTGCCAGACATACCCCCCACCCAGCTCGCTGCGCAGCTTGGTGCGCTCGGCGTCGATCAACTGCGCCGAGAGGCCGGCCGACTGATTGAAGCGCGAGCGAATGCCCGCGAAGGTGTTGCGGTCATACTCGCTGCGCACGAAGAGGCCGACCCGCGCGGTGATCTCGCGATCGCCGCGGAGTCCGGCGCGCCAGAGCGAGGTGTTGGTCTCACCATCGAGACGGCCATAGATGAGCCCGAACGTCTGTGTGACACCCCAGCCGCGTGCGGCGAATTCCAGCTTGTTGCCGAGGTTGATGGTGGTGACCTCGGTGTTGCCGGTGGTGTTCACGAAGCCGGCGTCACCGGTGAACTTGACGGTGTCGGCGAGGGCGAGGGTGGTGAGGGCGGCTAGAAGCAGAGTCATAGGTCGTAGGTCGTAGGTCGTAGGTCGTAGGTCGTAGGTCGTAGGTCGTAGGTCGGAAGATATTGGATGTTGGATGTTGGATGTTGGATGTTCCGTTTCACCTTTCACGTTTCACCCTTGTTCCCCCTCACGCTTCACCCCTCTCGCAGGAAGGCGATCAGGTCCGTCGCCAAAGGCGTCCCCCCCCCACTCCGGACCGCCTGCGCGAGCTGGCCCCGATGGTACATCCCGTGGAGCACGACGTGGTGGAGGATTTCTGCGACGGTGTTGGTGAACGCCTGGCCCCGCGTGTTGTGGTACGTCACCGGGCGATCGTGACCGTTAGCCTGATCCGCCCTTCCATACCTCGCCAGGGAGGCATGGTTCCGCGCGGCGAGATCGGCGCACTCGGCGAGCGTGAGGGTCGGCCACACGGGGACCGGCGGCGTCACGCCCTCGAGACGCGCAAGCCAGACCGCCTCCGCGGCGAGGAGATGCCCCCACGTGGTGAGCAGGTCTGCCGGCACCGACTCGAGGGTGGCGAGTGATTCGGCGGTCCGGCGATCGGCCCAGAGGAGGTGTTCGAGGAGGCGAGGGAGCATGGGGTGGTGGCTGTTGGCTGTTGGCTGTTGAACGAACTCCAATATCCAATAGCCAATCACCAATCGCCAATATCCTATGACCTACTCCGCAATTCCCTGCAGTGCATACATCCGCAGCGTCTGTTCGCCCGTCCACACTCCTGCGCGCCCGTACACCACGCGCGGGTTGATACAGACCGTTTCTCCGCCGAGGGCGAGCACCACGCAGAGGGCCTCGTCGTAGATGTTGCGGTCGTGGATGCGGGCGACCCGGAGGCCGGAGAGCGCGGGCACCTCGGACGGCATGAGGACGAGAGAGCCATGGAAGGGTTCGTTCGAACCCCATGAGTGGAGACGGCCTCCGTCCAATCCCACGAAGCCGAAGTCGGTGGGCGCGATGGTGGCGAACGGCCCGCCGTATTGGGTCCGACGTGGCAGGAAATTGTTGCCGTCGACGTTGTAGGTCGCCTGACCACGG
>JAABRY010000003.1 GCA_011390645.1 Gemmatimonadota bacterium | reverse complement strand
GAACCTGATCGACACCCCCGGCCACGTGGACTTCACCTACGAGGTCTCCCGTTCGCTCAACGCCTGCGAAGGGGCCGTGCTGGTGGTGGATGCCTCGCAGGGGATCCAGGCGCAGACGCTCTCGAACCTCTTCCTCGCGATTGATGCCGGCCTGGAGATCATCCCGGTCCTCAACAAGATCGACCTGCCCGGCGCCGAGCCCGAGCGGCGCGCCAAGGAGATCATGGACCTGATCGGCGCGACCCGCGACGAGATCCTGGCGGTCTCCGCCAAGGACGGCACCGGCGTGCCCGCGTTGCTGGAGCGCATCGTCGCACGTGTCCCCCCCCCACAGGGCGACCCGGAGGCACCGACCCGCGCGCTGATCTTCGACTCCTACTTCGATCGCTACCGCGGCGCGATCCCGAGCGTGCGCGTGGTGGATGGCGAATTGCGGAAGGGGATGCGCATCGCCTTCGGCGCGCACCCCGCGGACATCTATGATGTGGACGAGGTCGGCCACCTCGTGCTCGGCCAGAAGCCGCGCGAGGCGCTCCGCGCCGGCGAGGTCGGGTACTTCACGGCGTCCCTGCGCAATGTGCGCGACGCCCGCGTGGGCGACACCGTCCTCGACGCGCGCAACCGCGCCCCCGAACTCCTCCCGGGGTATCGCGACGTCAAGTCGATGGTCTTCGCGGGCGTCTATCCGACCGACGCCGACCAGTACGAGGACCTCCGCGACGCGCTCGATCGCCTCGTGCTCAACGACGCCTCGCTGCAATACGAACCGGAAAGCTCGACCGCGCTCGGCTTCGGCTTCCGCTGCGGCTTCCTCGGGTTGCTGCACCTCGAGATCGTCCAGGAGCGGCTCGAGCGCGAGTTCGGGCTCGACCTCATCACCACGGTCCCCACGGTCGGGTACAACGTCTACCTCACCGACGGCACGATGATCGTCGTCCAGAACCCGGCCGACCTGCCGGACCCGGCGACGATCACCCGGATCGAGGAGCCGTACGTCAAGACGCGGATCATGGCACCGGCCGAGTATATCGGCGGCATCATGAAGCTGGGGCAGGAGCGGCGCGGCGTCTATCACGACATGACCTACGTCGACACCGAGCGCGTCGAGTTCAAGTTCGACTTCCCGCTCGGCGAGATCGTGCTCGACTTCTACGATCGCCTCAAGTCGATCTCCCGCGGCTACGCCTCGCTCGACTACGAGATGGCCGGCTTCCGCGCGTCGCCGCTCGTCAAGCTCGACATGCTGATCAACGGCGATCCGGTGGACGCCTTCAGCGTGATCATCCACCGCGACAAGGCATATGAGTGGGGTGCGAAGGTCACCGAGAAGCTGAAGGAGTTGATCCCGCGCCAACTCTTCGCGGTGGCGCTCCAGGCGGCGATCGGCACCAAGGTGATCGCGCGGCAGACCATCTCGGCGATGCGGAAGGACGTGCTCGCGAAGTGTTACGGCGGCGACATCAGCCGGAAGCGCAAGCTCCTCGAGAAGCAGAAGGCCGGCAAGAAGCGGATGAAGCAGATCGGCTCGGTGGAGATTCCGCAGGAGGCGTTCCTGGCCGTGCTGCAGGTCGAATGACAGAGCGCGGCGATCCGCGAGCAGCGAGCGGAGGTGCGGCCGACGACCTCGGTTCGCCGTTCGCTGGACGCGGTTCGCGGACACTCGTCATCCAGACCGCCTTCCTCGGCGACGTCATCCTGACCACCCCGCTGCTGGAGGTGCTCGCCGCGCGGCACGGCCCGGTGGACGTGGTCACCACGCCGGGCGCCGCACAACTGCTGGAGACCCATCCCGCCGTGCGGACGGTGCTCCGGCACGACAAACACGGCAGCGAGCGGGGTCTGGGCGGCATCCTGCGCTTGGCACACCGGCTTCGGGCAAATGGCTACGCCCGTGCCTATCTTCCACACAAGTCATGGCGCACCGGATTGGCGGCGCGACTGGCCCGGATTCCCGAACGGATCGGCTTCGCGGACGCGCCCGCGCGACGCAGCTACACCCGACGCGTGCCGGTGACCGGCGGGCACGAGGTGGATCGCCTGCTCGCCCTGGCCGATGCTCCTCCGGGGGGCCGCCCGTCCCTCGGCCTGACCGATGCCGACCACGGGGCGGCCATCGCGTGGCTGGAGAACGCCGGTGTGCCGGAACGCTTCATGGTGATGGCACCGGGTTCAATCTGGGGCACCAAGCGGTGGGGCAAGTATCCGGCCCTGGCCGGTGCACTCGATGTCTTTGTGGTCGTACTCGGTGGTCCGGAAGATCGGGCGCTCGGCGAGGCGATTGTCGCCGCGGCGCCGGGGCGCAGTGCGAATGCCTGCGGGACGTTGCCATTGCGCGCCTCGACGGCCCTGCTGGAACGAGCCGCCGTGCTGGTGACCAACGACTCGGCACCGCTCCACCTGGCTCAGGCCACTGCCACGCCGACCGTGGCGTTGTTCGGACCGACGGTGCCCGCGTTCGGCTTCGGCCCGCGCGGGGCATCGGATCGCATCGAGGAAGTCAGCGGGCTCTCGTGCCGGCCCTGCTCGCGGCACGGACCGGCACGGTGCCCGCTGGGCCATCATCGATGCATGACGGACCTTGAGGTTGATCGCGTCGCCACGACCGTGCGACACTTGCTCTCCACTCCAGCGTGAACGAGATAGCCCTGCAATACGTCCTCGGCATCGACATCGGCGGCACCAATCTGGTGGTGGGCGCGGTACGCACTGACGGACGCCACGTCGTCGGGGTACACTCGCAACCGACCGGTGCATCGCGCGGGCCCGATGCGGTGATCGCCGACATCATCGCGATGGGGCACACGACGCTCCGGCAACTGCAGGCTGAGGTCGCTGGCGCCGAGATGCTCGGGGTCGGCATCGGCTCGCCTGGCCCACTGAACACCACGACCGGCGTCGTGATTCTCACGCCCAACCTCGGCTGGACCAACATGCCGTTGCGGGATCGCATCGCCGCCGGCCTCGGCCTCCCCGCCTCACTCGACAACGACGCGAACGCCGCCGTGCTGGGTGAATGCTGGGTCGGCGCCGGTCGGGACAAGTCGTGCGTCGTGGGTCTCACGATTGGCACCGGCATTGGGGGGGGGATCGTGCTGGAGGGCCGCTTGCATCACGGCGCCTCCGACTGCGCGGCCGAGGTCGGCCACATGACGATCAACCTCAACGGCCGCCGCTGTGGCTGCGGCAACGACGGTTGCCTGGAGGCCTACGCCTCGGGGCCGGCCATCGCTGCGCGCGCCGTCGAGCAACTGCGCGCCGGCGCCGAGAGCACCCTCAGCACGCTGGTGGACGGGGCACTGGATCGCGTCACGGCGGCAACGATCTACGAGGCGGCCGCCGCGGGCGATGAGCTGGCCAACGAGGTGGTGCGTGACACCGCGCTCTACCTGGGGGTCGGTGTCGCGAACCTCATCAACATCTTCAATCCCGACTGCGTCGTGATTGCGGGCGGTGTGATCGCGGCAGGCGATCACCTTCTCGTGCCACTCCGTCGCGAGGTGGCGCGTCGCGCCTTCCGCCCCGCGGTGGACGCCTGCACTATCGTGCCGGCCGAACTGGGCAACCATGCCGGGGTGATTGGTGCGGCGCGCGTGTTCATGCTCACCCAGATCGCCGGGACCGCCTAGGTGCCGCGACTCGGGGTGATCGGTTCGCTCGTCTGGGACGAGATCCACGGTCGCGATCCGCTGCGCGCGCCGGTCGAGGAGTGGGGGGGGATCGCCTACGCCCTCGCCGCACTCGATGTGGCCCTCCCGGAGGACTGGGAAGTCGTCCCGATCATCAAGGTCGGGCGCGACATGGCGCCCGAGGCGGCAGAGTTGTTGCGAACCTTTCGACGCATCGCGCCCTCAGCACGCTGTGTGGAGGTGCCGGCCGCCAACAATCGTGTGGTGTTGCGCTACGAATCGGCAGACCGGCGTTGCGAGCAGCTTACCGGCGGCGTGCCGGGGTGGAAGTGGCCCGAACTCGGACCGCTCGTGGCCGATCTCGATGCCCTGTACGTGAATTTCATCTCGGGCTTCGAGCTCTGCCTCTTCACCGCCGAATCGTTGCGCCGCGGCTTCACCGGACCGATCTACGCCGACCTGCACTCGCTCTTCCTGGGCCTGGGCCCCGACGGCATCCGCATGCTGCGGCCGCTACCGAATGCTCCCGCCTGGTTCACCTTTTTCGACGTGGTGCAGGTCAACGAGGAGGAGCTGGCCATGCTCGGCGGCGATCCGCTGGCAATCGCGGCCGACGCCCTCGGCGCCGGCGTCTCGCTGCTCAACGTGACCGTCGGTGCAGGCGGCGTCATTTATGTGGCCCGACCGGGCTTCGCGCGTCTGAGTGACCGCGGGACACCCGAGGACGGCTCCCCGGTGCGCACCGCACGCATCCCCCCCCCACACACCGACGCCGTGGACCCGACCGGCTGCGGGGATGTGTTCGGCGCCACCTGTTGTGCGCGGCTGCTCGCCGGTGATACCGTCACGGCGGCCCTGGACGCGGCCAATCGTGCCGGAGCCCGCAATGCGACGTTTCGCGGCGCACGCGGCCTGACCCAACACCTGCGTGGCGAACTGGTGGAGGCCTGATGCGCGTCATCCCCGTTCCGAGTCATCTCGACGACCGCTCCCTCGACCAACTTGCCGCGTCACTCGGCGAGTGGCCACCCAGCGAACCGGTCCTCCTCGACGCCCACGCCACCGAGTGGTCATCCCCGTCGGGCTTCACCGCGCTGCTGACGCTCGGGCAATCGATGCGCGAGGCCGGGCTTCCCACCCCCCGCCTCGCGTTGCCGACCGGAGATGGTGTTGCCTCCTACTGGGCCAAGGCCGGCTTTCTTCGCCACGCCGAGGAACTCTTCGAACTGCACGGCAAGGTGCCGCGGCGACGCACCGAAGAGCAGAGCGATCAGCTCCTCCCGGTGACGGCGGTCCGCGAGGCACGCGATGTTCATGAGGTCGTGGGGCGCATGACCGAACGCGCCACCAAGTTGCTCAAGCAGGAACTCGGCCTGGAGGCGAGCGTGGTGGGTGGTTTCGGCCAATCGCTGTCGGAAACCTGCCAGAACATCGTGGAGCACTCAGGCACGGGCGGGTGGGTGGCGGTACACATCTACAACTTCCGCCGTCGACTCGGCCGCAAGGCCGCCGTCATCGCGGTGAGTGATGCGGGCATCGGCTTCCGCCGTTCCCTCGAGGCGACGCAGGCGAAGCGCTTCGGCGATCGCTGGGGCGATGGCCCGGCGATCGAGACCGCGCTGATCCACAACATCTCCCGCTTCCGTGATCCGGGGCGCGGACAGGGGCTCGCTGGTACCAAGCGCTACCTCGCCCGGTGGCAGGGGAAGATCTCCATTCGCAGCGGCACGGCGCGTGTGGCGATCACACCGGCCTGGGACGATGAGCCACCGATGACCACCGGCCTGGCCTGGTTCCCCGGGGCACAAGTCACGATTGTCATCCCGGCGCGCGAGGAGTCGGCATGACGCCCATTCGACTCGACCTCGTGTTGCGCGAGGCGGTGGCAACACCCTACAGCGACCTGGTGACGCGGAGCACCGGGGTCGCGGTGCGCAATCACCTGCTCGCGACGTTGCGCGATCGCCCGCTCGCCGATGCGCATCTCGACTTCAGCGAGGTCGGCTTCATGGATTTCTCATGCGCCGATGAAGTTGTCGCCAAGCTGCTGCTCGAGGTGGCGCAGTTGCCGGTCGGGCGCATCGTGTTGCACGGCCTCCGTGAGGACCATGCCGAGGCGATCGACCACGCCCTCGATCGCTACGACCTCACGCTCGCGGCCCTGACCGCAGATTCGGGACGCGCCTGCCTGCTCGGCCGAGTGGCCGAGGACTGGGCACCGACGTTCGCGTGCCTGCACGCCCTGGGTCGCACGGCGGCGCCACCGATCGCAGCCGAGCTGGCGTGGCCCGTTGCGCGCGCCTCGGCTGCACTCGTCGCACTGGCCGATCGCCGCTGTGTGATCGCACATCCCGACGCCACCTTCGAGCTGGGAATTGCCCGATGACCGCCCGCCCCGGACAGTCCACCCTCGCGATCCATGGTCTGCCCCATCGCGGGGCCGATGGCTCGCCTGCGGTAACCCCGATCTACCAGAGCAGCACCTTCCGCAATCCGGTCGGCAGCCTCGCCGAAGTCGGCTATACGCGGTACGGCAACAACCCGAACCAGATCGAGGTCGCGCGGCGCTATGCGGCACTCGAAGGGGCGGAGGCCGCGATCTTCGTGGCGAGCGGGATGGCGGCGACTGCCCTCGCCCATCTCGCGGTGCTTCGACCCGGCGACCACCTGATCTCGTCCCGCTGGATCTACGGCGGCACGCGCACCCTCTTCGACACTGAACTCACGCGCATCGGGATCGACATCACCTACGTGGATCCCGCGAAACATCGTGACTGGCGCAAGGCGGTTCGGAGCACCACGCGCGCAATCTTCCTTGAAGCGCTCACCAACCCGCTGATGCGCGTTGTGGACGTCCCCGCGGTCGCGAAGGTGACCAAGGACAAGGGGCTGGCCCTGCTGGTCGATGCCACCTTCGCCTCGCCAGTCAATTTTCGTCCGCTGGAGCACGGCGCAGACGTGGTGATCACCTCGGCCACGAAGTACCTCAATGGTCACAGCGACGTCATTGCAGGTGCCGTGGCCGGGACGGCCTCCGTGATCGACGAGGTCACCCGCCTGATGCGGCTCTGGGGACCATCCATTGATCCGCACGCCGCGTGGCTGACCGAGCGGGGCATGAAGACGCTGGCGCTGCGCGTCGCGCGCGCCAACGCCAACGCGCAGGCTGTCGCGGAATGGGCGAGCACGCGCCCCGAGTTCGAGGCGGTCCACTACCCCGGCCTGGCCTCGCACCCGGACCACGCACTCGCCGCCAAGCTGTTCGATGGCTATAGCGGGATGGTCGGGCTGGTGCTCAAGGGGGGGGCAGCCGCGGCTGCACGATTCTGTGGGCACTTGAAGGTGATCACCCATGCGCCGAGTCTCGCCGGCGTGGAATCGCTCATCAGCGAACCACGCCTGACCTCGCACAAGGCCCTCCCCCCGGAAGAGCGCGCCGCGTTGGGTATCCCGGACGGCTTCCTGCGCCTCTCATGTGGCTGCGAAGATGCCGCGGACATCATTCAGGATCTGGCCGGTGCCTTGTGAGGCATCGGCGGGGTAACTTGCAGACGTGATTCGCTTCACGAAGGTCGCCAAGCATTATCCCACTGGGAGTGAGCCCGCCCTCGCCGACGTGACCTTTCACGTGGGGCGCGGTGAGTTCGTCTTCCTCACCGGGCACTCTGGTGCGGGCAAGTCGTCGCTGCTCAAGTTGATGTACGCCGAGGAGCGTCCGAGTGCCGGTGATGTGCGGGTCTCCGGCTTCACGATCGGCGCGCTGACGGCCGACGAAGTGCCGCGCCTGCGCCGCCGCCTGGGCATCGTCTTTCAGGACTTCCGCCTGCTCGAGGATCGTACCGCCGCGGAGAACATCGCGTTCGCCCTTGAGGTCACCGGCTCGCGTGCCGACGTGATTCCGGCGCGCGTGGCACGCGTCCTCGGTCAAGTCGGGCTCGAGCACAAGGCCGGGGCGTTTCCGCGCGAGCTCTCTGGCGGTGAACAACAGCGGGTGGCGATCGCCCGGGCCCTCGTGAACGACCCGCCCGTCCTGCTCGCCGATGAGCCCACTGGCAACCTCGACGAACGCGCCACGCGCGGCGTCTTCCAGCTCCTGCGCGACATCAACGCCTCGGGCACCGTCGTGCTCATGGCAACGCACGACCTTGACCTCGTGCGGCAGGCCGGCCATCGGGTGCTCGAGTTGCGTGATGGCCACCTCGTCTTCGATTCCGCTGCGGATCAGGAGGAGCCCGCGTGAATCTTCTCTGGCGCGAGGCGCTCCTCTCCTTCCGGCGCACCCGGCTCCTTTCGGTGCTCTCGGTGGTGACCATCGCCTTCGCGCTCTTCGTGACCGGACTCTTCGGGCTCGTCGCGATGAACCTCCGCCTGGCCCTGGGGCAACTCGAGGAGCGCGTCGAAGTGGTGGCCTTCGTGCAACGGGGGACACCAAGTCAGACGATCGCGGTGGCGACTTCGGACATCTCCGCCTTCCCGGAGGTGCGCGAAGTGCTGTACGTCTCGGAGGCGGACGCCCTCGAACGCGCTCGCACCGAGCTGGTCGAGTTTCAGGATGCCTATCGCGACCTGGAAGTGAATCCGCTGCCACCATCGCTCGAGCTCAAGCTCCAGCCCGGCTATCGCGACGCGCGCTCCGCGGGCGAGGTGGCCGAGCGGTTGCGCGGCTTCGGCTTCATCGAGGACGTGCGCTACGGACGTGAGTGGGTGCAGAACCTTGATCGCCTGCGCACCATCGCCGGGCTGGTCGGGCTCGCGATCGGCAGCGCGTTCGCCCTCGTGTCGATGGTCATCATTGGTGTCACCATCCGGATGACCGTGTTGCAGCGCGCACGCGAGATCCAGATCATGCGGCTGGTCGGCGCCACGGACTGGTTCATCCGCGGCCCCTTCATCCTCGAGGGCGCGATCAAGGGCTTCCTCGGTGGCGTGCTCGCGGTGGCGCTGTGCGGCGCGGTCTTCGCGGCATTCAAGGGTCAGGGCGTGGGGCTCGGCCTGGGGCTCACCTTCTTCGGGCCACTCGAAGTCCTCGCCCTCCTCGTCTTCGGTACGCTGCTCGGGCTTGCCGGGTCGGTGGTCAGCGTCGGACGGCACCTGAAGCGGGTGTGACCATGGCGCATTCCGTCTCTCGCGCCCTCTGGGCGATCGCCGGGCTGGTGATCCTCGGGGCCGGGACGCTGCCCGCGCAGGAGACACAGGCAGAGCTGGAACGGTCCCGGCAACGCCTCGAACAGATCCGCCGTGAGCGCGAGCAGCTGCAGCAACAGCAGAGCCGGTTGCGCGGCCAGGTCACCGATGTCGGCGCGGAACTGCGCAACCTCGAACGGCAGCGGGAGGCCACCAATCGCCTCGTCAACGAAATCGAGCGGCAGATCGGCGGTCTGGGATCACAGCTCGAGCGCTCCTCGGCGGAACTTGCGCTGGCGCAGGACAACCTGATCGAGCGACGCGCCGTCCTCCAGCGCCGCCTCTCCGACATCTACAAGCGCGGCCCGCTCTACACCTTCCAGGTGCTGCTCGCCGCGGAATCCTTCGGCGACCTGCTGACCCGGTACAAGTACCTCTACCTCACGTCGCGCCAGGACAAGGCCCTCGTCGGCGACGTCGAGCGTCTCACGGGGCGCGTGCGCGCACAGCGCAACGATCTGCTCGGCATCCAGTCCGAACTCGACCGCCGCCGCATGGAACGCGAGGCAGAACTGGAGCGCTATGCCAACCTCGCGCAGCAGCGCACCTCGCGCTTGCGCGACCTGCAGCGGACCACCACCCAGACGCAGCAGCGCCTGACGGCGCTCGAGCGTGACGAGGCCCGACTCAACGACCTCCTCGCCTCACTCGAGCGTGCGCGTCGCGCGGCCGGGGCCAATCGCGCGGCTCCTGTGGGGGGGGGACTGACCACCGCAGACCTCGGTCGCCTCGACTGGCCCGTCGACGGCAATGTCGTCTTCCAGTTCGGTCGTGAGTCGCTGCCCACCGGCGGTGTGATCATCCGCAACGGGATCGGGATCGGCGCCCCGACCGGGACGGCGGTCAAGGCGGTCGAGGCCGGGAGCATCGTCCTGCGACAGAACCTGGGCACCTATGGGCTGACGCTGATCGTCGAGCACGGCAATGGCTACTATTCCCTCTACGCCCAGCTCGCCTCGGCCGCCGTCCCGATCGGCGCCACGATCACCCGAGGCCAGGTCATCGGCACCGTCGGTGGCCAGGGGAGTGACCACGGTCCGCACCTCTATTTCGAGATCCGCGGCCAGAACCAGATCGCCCTCGACCCGACCGCGTGGCTGCGCGGGCGACGCTGAGGGATCGGAGTCCGATGTCCGACGCACCGGTCGAGCGCCTCGGCGCGCACGTCTCGATTCAGGGGGGCACGCCCACTGCCCCGGCACGTGGAGCCGCGATCGGCGCCACCGCGCTCCAGCTCTTCACCAAGACGCCGAACATGTGGCGCGAGCCGGAGATCACCCCCGAGATCGCCGCCGCCTTCCGCGCCGCGCGTGCGGAGCATCCCGTGGCTGCCGCCGTCTCGCACGACTCCTACCTGATCAACCTCGCGTCGCCCGATCCGGCATTGCAGGCGAAGTCGCTGCAGGCGTTCATGGGTGAGCTCACGCGCTCCGAGGCCCTCGGCCTCGACGGTATCGTCTCGCATCCCGGCAACTTCATGGATGACCACGACGCGGGGATCGCTCGCAACGCGGCTGCGATCACCGACGCCCTCGAGCGGGTCCCGGGCAAGGTGATGGTCTTCCTGGAGACCACGGCCGGCGCGGGCACGGTACTCGGTCGGACCTTCGAGGAGCTTCGCGCGATCCGCGATGCCGTTGGCGCCGGCGTGCGACATCGGGTGGCGTTCTGCGCTGACACCTGCCACTTGTACAGCGCCGGCTATGACCTCGTGAATGACTTCGATGGTGTCTGGGCCCACTGGGAGGACGTGCTCGGCATGGATCTCCTCCGCTGCCTGCACCTCAACGACTCGAAGACGCCGTTCGCCTCCAACAAGGACCGGCATGAACTCCTCGGAGAGGGATCACTTGGCGAGGGTCCGTTTCGTCGCATCATGACCGACCCGCGCTTTGTCGGCATCCCGAAACTCCTGGAGACGCCCAAGGGTGACGACGAGGTCACCAACGATCGGCGCATGCTCGCCCTGCTCCGCAGCTTCGCGGCGGCGGCGAATTGACCCCCCATTCCCGCGGGAGCATCTTGCGATGATGCGCTTCACCTTCGTGCTCCTGCTGGTGCTTCCCGCGACCGTACCGGCCCAGACCCTCGTGCGCGTCAGCGCCGGGGTCACGGCCTCCTCGCGACTCGTGGAGGACTTCGTCGGCGGACCGATCACCGTCGAGCAGGCGGTGCCCATGCCGACCTTCGCCCTGCAACTCTCGCACACCCTCGCGAGCGGCTATCGGCTCGGCGTCGAGGGTCGCCTCACCTCTGGCGCCACCGAGGTGACCGACAACGGGATCAGCGACGACCTCGGCACCGTTCGCACGATTGCGCTGATGGCGCTGGCCGACGGCCCGATCCGCGGTGCGCTGCGGTGGCAGGCGGGCATCGGCACGATCCTCTATCGCCCCGCGGAGGAGCTCGGCATCTGGAGTCGTGGCGGGGGATCCCGCTGGCTTGTGGGGGGGGGATTGCTCTGGTCCCGGCCCGTGGGCAGCGTCGATCTCGTGGTAGGCGGTCGCTACGACTTCCATCCGTTCACCACCCCGCGCCTCGATGCCGAGGGCTACGGAGGCTACCAGGCCGTCCATCGCGTGGGCCTCACCCTTGGCGTCGAGCGGGGGTTCTGATGCGCACCCCACTGCTGCTGCTGGCGGGCACGCTGGTGCTCTCCGGCTGCAACGACCTGATCTCCCCCCCCCGCGTCGCGGGTTATGAGTACCGCCTCTTCGAGGCACGCGATGGCGGCGGGGTGGACACCCTCGCCTTCCGGTGGCCGCGCCAGGAATTGCCGGTCCGCTTCTGGGTCGCGCCGGACAACGACCTCCGCGTGCATCTGGCGACCGCGATCACGCGATGGGAAGACGCCTTCCTCTACGGGGAATGGCGTGGCACGATCGTGGACGACTCGAGCGCGGCCGACATCCACGTCTTCAATCGGCCACCGAGTGCGGGGGATGCGCCAAGCAACCTCCGGCGACTGGAGTCGATGGCCCCCGAGTGCCGCGGGGCGTACGATTTCTCCACCAACGCTGCCTCGACCGTCTTGATCCGTCCGATGCGGCTCTATGTGTGGCCTCGTGTGCTGGGGGATGCGCCGAACCTGGACCGCTGCTACAGCATCACGACCACGCACGAGGTCGGCCATGCGCTGGGGATCTTCGAGCATTCGCCCAGCAACGCCGACGTGATGTTCTCGGACCCCACGCTGGATGGCCTCTCGGTGCAAGACCGCGCCACCGCGGAACTCCTCTATCACCAGCGCATCACCATCACCCCAGGGCCACGCTGACCGGGCACCATCCCGAAAATTTGCCCCACCCCTCCGGTGGGGCCATTTTTAGGGATTGGAGCGGCTCCAACAGGAGTCCGCCGCATGCTTGCCCCAGCTGGAGAGCCGATGACTGCCTCGCCGACGTCGCCCGAATTGTCCGCCCCGTCGTGGGTCACCAACCAGCGTCTGCGCGCGTGGGTCGCCGAGATGGCGGCCCTCACCCGCCCGGATCGGATCCACTGGTGCGACGGCTCGCAGGCTGAGTACGATCTCCTCTGCCAGCAGCTCGTCGACGCCGGTACCTTCGTCAAGCTCGACCCCGCGAAGCGCCCCAACTCCTTCCTCGCCCACTCCGATCCCTCCGACGTCGCGCGGGTGGAGGACCGAACCTTCATCTGCAGCAAGCGCAAGCAGGACGCCGGTCCCACCAACAACTGGGTGGAGCCGAAGGAGATGCGCGCAACGCTGCGCGGCGTGTTCGACGGGTGCATGGTGGGGCGGACGATGTACGTCATCCCGTTCTCGATGGGCCCCGTCGGTTCTCCCCTCTCGCATATCGGTGTCGAACTCTCCGACTCCGCCTACGTCGCCGTGAACATGCGGATCATGACCCGCATGGGACGGCACGTCCTCGAGGCGCTCGGCGATGGTGACTTCATCCCGGCCATGCACTCGGTCGGTGCGCCGCTCTCGCCGGGACAGGTCGACGTGAAGTGGCCCTGCAATCCGGACAAGTACATCGTCCACTTCCCCGAGGACCGCGAGATCTGGTCGTATGGCTCCGGTTACGGCGGCAACGCCCTGCTTGGCAAGAAGTGCTTCGCGCTCCGCATCGCCTCCGTGATGGGACGCGACGACGGCTGGATGGCAGAACACACGCTGATCCTGGGCGTCGAGGACCCGCAGGGCGAGAAGACGTACGTGGCGGCCGGCTTCCCGAGCGCGTGCGGCAAGACCAACTTCGCGATGCTGATTCCGCCCGACGGGTACGACGGATGGAAAGTCACCACCGTCGGGGACGACATCGCCTGGATCCGCCCGGGTGACGACGGCAAGCTCTACGCGATCAACCCGGAGGCCGGCTACTTCGGCGTCGCACCGGGCACCTCGGTGGACACCAACCCGAACGCGATGGCGTCCTGCGCGGCGAACACGATCTTCACCAACGTCGCGCTCACCCCGGACGGCGATGTCTGGTGGGAGGGGATGACCGACACCCCGCCAGCGCAGCTCACCGACTGGCGCGGCAATGCGTGGACGCCCGACAGCACCGCACCGGCAGCGCATCCGAACGCGCGCTTCACCGCGCCGGCGTCGCAGTGCCCATCGATTGACCCCGCCTGGGAAGACCCGGCCGGCGTGCCGATCTCGGCCTTCATCTTCGGCGGCCGACGTGCCACCACTGTGCCGCTGGTCTATCAGGCCTTCAACTGGAGCTTCGGCGTCTACCTTGGCGCCACGATCGGCTCCGAGACGACCGCCGCCGCGGCGGGTGCCACGGGACAGGTGCGTCGTGATCCGTTCGCCATGCTCCCGTTCTGCGGCTACCACATGGGCGACTACTTCAACCACTGGCTGCAGATGGGCCGGGGCCTCGCCGAACCGCCGCGCATCTTCTGCGTCAACTGGTTCCGCAAGGACAAGAACGGCAAGTTCATCTGGCCCGGTTTCGGGCAGAACATGCGCGTCCTCGAATGGATCGTGGGGCGCGTCCGTGGCCGCACCGCATCCATCGAGTCCCCGGTTGGCTGGATGCCCCGCTACGAGGACATCCGCTGGGACGGCCTCGACTTCCCACGGGCAACCTTCAACCAGCTCATGGAAGTCGACCGTGAGCAGTGGAAGCACGAGCTCCTCGGCCATCGCGAGCTGTTCGAGAAGCTCTTCGATCGCCTGCCCCAGGAATTCATGTACATGCGCGAGCTGATTCTCTCGGCACTGTGGCGGAGTCCGGAGCATTGGCGGTTGGCGTCGGAGGAGTAGGTCGTAGGTCATAGGTCGTAGGTCGTAGGTCGACAAGGTGAAACGTGAAAGGTGAAAGGGGGCGACCGGTCCAACCCTTTCACCTTTTACCTTTCACCAGGGTTACACTGGACCTTGGCCTACGACCTGCGACTTGCCACCTATGACCCAATTCGAAGTCATCCGCGACCCCCTCTGGGACAACATCCGCCTCGAGCCCGTCGCCGCTGCCGCCATGGACACGGCGGCGGTGCAGCGGTTGCGGTATGTGCGGCAACTGGGCCACGCCTTTCTGGTCTACCCGGGGGCGACGCACTCGCGCTTTGAGCACGCACTCGGTGCGTACCACCTTGCACGCCGTGCGTTGGCAACATTGGAAGAGCGCGGCGACCTCGCGGTCATCCCCGACGAGGAGCGGCTTGCCGTGCGCCTCGCCGCGCTGCTGCACGACATCGGACACTATCCGTTCTCGCACGCGCTCGAAGAGGCGGGATTCCCGTCGCACGAGGCGATCGGCGTGCGCCGACTCGGTGAGGGCGACCTCGGCGAACTGCTCCGTGGCATCGGCGGCGACCCCTTCATCGCGCGCATCGCGGGAATGATCCAGGGTGAGGGCACCTCACCATTGGGCGGTCTGGTGAGCGGTTCCCTCGACCTCGACAAGATCGACTATCTCTCGCGTGACGCCCGACAGTGCGGCGTTCCCTACGGCACCGTGGATGTGGACCGTCTCCTCGCCTCGCTCTGCATCGTGACAGAGCCCGGTGGTGTCCCTGCCGTGGGCGTGCACGAAAAGGGCGTCAGCGCGCTGGAGTCGCTGCTCTTCGCCAAATACCAGATGTATCGCAACGTGTATTGGCACCACGCCGTGCGCAGCGCCACCTGCATGTTCAAGCGCGTGGTGCGGGTCGCGGTGCGGGCCGGTCAACTCGACCCCGCCACCGTGGCCGACGCCACGGACGGCTCGCTGACCACGCTGCTCCGCGCATGCGACACGACGGGACTCGCCGAGGCGCTGGACCGCCGGCGGCTCTACAAGCGCGCCCTCGATCTCCCCGCGAGCGAAGTACCGACCCTCGGTGCATGGCTCTGGAGCGATCCAGATGCGCTGGAACGAGCAGAAGACGCGATCGCCGCTGACCTCGGCCTCGCGCCAGGAGAGGTGCTGGTCGACTTCCCGGCGCGCAGTTCGATGTTGAGTGTCGACCTGCCACTCCTCACGCGCGATGGACGCGTGGAACGCCTCACTGATGAGGGGCGCGCGGGGCAACTGGGCTTGCCGCGCATCGCGGCAGAGTTGTATCAGAGTGCGCGACGCTTGCGGATCTTCACGGCGCAGCCGCGGCGGCTGGATGGGGTGCCGGAGGGATTGATGTCGTAGGTCGTAGGTCGTAGGTCGTAGGTCGAAACGGGTAAACTGCAAAAAGGTGAAAGGGGTCGGTAGGACACCCCCTTTCACCTTTCACGTTTCACCCCAAGTCCTACGACCTACGACCGATGACCTATGACCCTTCACGACCTCCCCGCCACCGCCATCTCCCCCGTCGGCGGACTCACTTCCTCGATCTGCACCAAGACCACCGTGATGTTGTCGAGTCCACCGCGGCGATTGGCATCGGCGATCAGCCGATCGACCATGGTCTCGAGCGGATCGCCCGACGCCATCACGGTGCGCAGGTCCTCGTCTTCAAGCATCCCGGTCAGGCCATCGGAGGCGAGCAGGAGCAGATCGCCGGCCTCGAGCGTGCCGAGGAAGAGGTCGGGGACGACATCGCCGTTGGAGCCGACGCAGCGGGTGATCACGTTGGCATAGGGGTGCACGCGCGCCTCTTCGGGCGACAGGCGCCCCGCGTCGACCTGTTCCTGCACGTAGCTGTGGTCCTTGGTGATCTGCGTCAGCACGCCGCCACGCAGGACGTAGGCGCGCGAATCACCCACTTGGCCGATCAGGTACCGGCGTGGCAGCAGTGCCAACACGGTGGCGGTGGTCCCCATCCCGCGCTTGTCCTGTTCCTGAATCGTGCGCTTGAAGATCGCCCCGTTGGCGGCACGGATCGCGCCGACCATCTGCGCCATCAACTCATCGTCGCTCATCCCGCGGACCGGGCGGTATTCCTCCGCCACGATCCGGGCGGCCATGTCGCTGGCGACTTCCCCTGCTGCGTGCCCGCCCATGCCGTCCGCGACAACAAAGAGCCCGCGTTCGCTCACCATCAGGTAGGTGTCTTCATTGCCGGAGCGCACGACACCGACGTCAGTGCGCGCGGCACAGGAAAAGCGCATCAGCGGCTCCCACCAGACAAGAGGATGGCCGCAACGGCCACGAGCACAACGACGGCGACCAGGACCCAGGGCAACCATCCTGATCTGTCCTGCACGCCCTCACTCAGGAAGAGCGGGGCACGTGCCGGGGAGAGGCCGAGAGGGTCTGCTGCGTCAGTCGGAACTGCCGTCGCTGGGGATGCCTCCCAGGTATCCTGCGGATCGAACACCAATTCGACCGTGCCGAGCCGGATGACAGAGCCGGGGGCGAGCGGATGGGGTGCGGTCACCGCATCCTCGTCCACCCAACTTCCGCCATCGGAGCCGAGGTCCTCGAGCATCCAGACCCCACCCTGCAGATGCAGTGACGCATGCATGGCGGCCACCGTGGGGTCGGTCATCACCACGTCGGCCGCCGTATCGGCGCCGATTCGGGCGACGGCTGCCCCCACGAGCAACGTCGGGGCCCCCGAGCGGGGGATCAGACGGGCAAGCGGCGGCCGAGCCCGTGCGGGCGGGACAGTAGCATGGTCAACCAGCGCCAGCGGATCAGCCAGAGCAAACTCCAGGCGATGCGTGTGAGTTCGGGGTGGCAGAAACCTACCCGCCGCCCGGTGGCCGGGGCAAGCGAGACCTCATGCCGCAGCATTCTCGCCAAGGTGCAGTTGCGCCAATCGCGCATACAGGCCACCGCGGTCGATCAGCTCCGCGTGGCTGCCCTCCTCCGCGAGCGCACCGTGGTGCAGGACCAGAATGCGGTCGGCGTTGCGAATCGTCGCCAGGCGGTGCGCCACCACCAGGACGGTGCGGCCACTCCGCGCCGATTCGAGGGCCGCCTGAATGCGCGCCTCCGCGGCCGGATCGATAGCGGAGGTGGCCTCGTCGAGAAAAAGTATCGGCGGTGCATCGGCGAGGGCCCGGGCAAAGGCAAGGAGCTGCCGCTCACCAAACGACAGCGAACGCCCTCGCTCTGCGACCTCGTGATGCAGCCCCCCCGACAGTCGTGCCACCAGCCCGTCCGCCCCGACCGCCACCAGACTCCGCGTGAGGGCTGCATCGGACAGCTCCCGGTCGAGCCGCAGGTTGCGCGCAAGATCACCACGAAAGAGGAAGAGGTCCTGCGGCACGTAGCCCACACGGCGGCGCAGATCCGAGGTGGCAACGGACGCGAGGTCGACCCCATCGAGCAGGATGCGGCCACGCGTCGGCACGTGGAAGCGCAACAGCAGCGACAGTACGGTGGACTTCCCCGCCCCGGTGTGCCCGACCATCGCCACCGTCTCGCCCGCACCGATCCGGAACGACACCCCGCGCAACGCCCACGGCGCGTGCGGGGCGTAGCGGAACCAGACGTCCTCGAACACGATCTCACCGCGGGTCGGTGAGGGGAGCGCCAGCGGATGTTGCGGCTCGGGGATCCCGATGGGGGTGTCGAGCAGGCCGAAGACCCGCTCGCCGCTGGCGATCGCGCTCTGCAGGAGATTGAACTTCTCCGACAGATCCTGCAGGGGTTGGAAGAATCGTCGCACCAGTTGGATGAAGGCCGCGAGCACCCCCACCGTGAGCGTCCCTCCAAGCGCCTGCAATCCGCCGTACCAGAGGAGCAGCGCCACGGCAGTCGCCGTCAGGACCTCCACCACCGGAAAAAAGAGCGCGTACAGCGAGATGGAGCGGAGCTGCGCGTCGCGGTGCGCGACGTTCACCTCGGCGAACGCCGTGCGCGTCGCGGCCTCCCGATCAAACAGCTGCACCACGCGCACACCCGACAATTGCTCCTGAAGGAAGCCGTTCAGCCGCGCGACCGCGCCACGGATCGCCTGGAATGCCTCCCGCATCGCCCGCCGGAAGAGCGCCACCACCAGCCCCATCACCGGAAGCACCGCGAAGGCCACCAACGCGAGGCGCCAGTCAATGATCAGCATCATCGTGCTGATCGCCACCAGCGTGGCGATGTCGCCGATCACCGTCACGACGCCCGACGAAAACAGCTCGTTCAGGGTCTCGACATCACTGGTGACGCGGGTCACGAGGCGGCCGATGGGTTGGCGGTCGAAGAATCCCACCTCGAGGCGCTGCAATTTCGCGAAGACTTCGCGTCGGACATCCGACATCACCCGTTGCCCGACCCAGGCGGTCAGCACGGTCTGCGCATACTCCGCGAGGAAGTCCGCAACCAGCGCCGCGAGGAAGACGAGGGCGAGGGTGGTCAGGAGGGCGTGGTCGGCGGTGGGAACCGCATCATCGAGTGCGCGTTGCGTGACGGCCGGGCCGACCAGCGCGAGTGCTGCACCAAGGAGGAGGAGCGCGACCGCACCGAGCACGGCGGGCCAGTAGGGACGAAGGTAGGCAAGCAGGCGTCGACCGTGCCGACGATCGGAGTGCGGGGTGCTCGGTACTTCCGCGGCCACCCCACTCACCGTGATTCGACCTCGATCCCCTTCAGTCCCTGACGCACCCAGCTCGAGAAGACCGCGAAGCCGGCCGCGATCGTGAACCACGACAGAATGCAGCGCCAGACGATCGTGTACAGCGGGGTCAGCTCCCGCGGCACGTAGACGCTCATCACCGCGGCGGACAGCACCTCGGCCACGCCAGACGCGCCTGGTGTGGGCGCGAAGTAGAGCAGGAAGGTGATCAGCGTCTGGAGCAGCAGCACGTCCACGAAATTCGCTTCAATCCCGACCGCGCGCAGTGCGACGTATCCGGCCAGCAACTTGTTCCCATGACTCGGCCCGGAAACCACGGTGGCCCAGAACAGGGACAGCCAGCCACGCGGTGTGTTGAAGGCCTGCATGCTCTCGTGCGCGGTATCGATGCCGGCCTGCAGTCCCTCGAGGCGGGCCGCGACGCGCGTGCTGCGTCGCGACAGGCTCTGCGCCAGACGGTGCACGCCCCGCGAGACGGCGCGAGGGGCCAGCATGACCGCCAGCAGCAGCACACTGAGCGCGCCGAAGATCGCCATCGACCCCTTGAAGAGGTCGAGGAGTGACAGCCCGAGCACGGCGCCACGCGTGCCGAGGAATTGACCGGCACCGAGCGAGAGGGCGAGGGGACCGGAGATGGCGAAGAACACCACCGTCGCGATGAACGACATCAACGTGATCGTCATCCCCTTGGACACGGGGATGCCGCTCCGCTTCATCGCATAGACCATCATCGGGGAGGCGCCGGCCTGCATCGGGGTGACGTACGCACCCCACGCGCCCATGCCGCCGGCGAGGATCAGCCCGCGCAGCGACGGGTTCGGGTGGACCTGCCGCGCAAGAATCCAGAGGCGAAAGCCACCGCCGATCCAGTCCATCGAGGCGAGCGCGAGACCGACCAGCACCCAGGCCCATTCGATGCGCGCCAGCGAGGGAAGGAACGCCCCAGCGTCCTGACCGTAAAAGAAGACGGCGCCGTACCCCACGAGGGAGATCACGACGAACAACTCGAAACCGCGCCGAAGCGCGGTTGGGGTCAGGAGGCGAGCCATTGTCACGAAGTTAAGGGCGCATGCGGAATGGTGAAAGGTGAAACGTTGCAATGGCGCAACATGTGGGTGGCCACCCGGCTCCGGGATCTGACTAGAATTCCGCCGTGATTCGCATCGTCAACGCGCGCCAGCACAACCTCAAGGGGATCACGGTCGAGATCCCCCGCCGCGCGTTGGTCGTCGTCACCGGCCCGTCCGGTGGTGGCAAGTCTTCCCTCGCGTTCGACACCCTCTTTGCCGAGGGGCAGCGTCGCTACATCGAATCACTCTCGACCTACGCGAAACAGTTCCTCGAGCGGATGCCGAAGCCACTGGTCGACCGGATCGAGGGGATCGCCCCGGCCGTTGCGATCGAGCAGCGCGCCCCGGCGATGTCCTCCCGTTCGACCGTCGGCACCGCGACCGAGGTGTACGACTACCTCCGCCTCCTCTGGGCACGCATTGGCGAGCCGTTCTGTGTCGTCTGCGGTGCCGCGGTGCGCCGGGACACCCCGCAGTCGGCAGCGGATGCCATCGTGGCCCAAGGGGTGGCGCGCGTGCAAGTCGCCTTCCCGCTCCCACCGGCCGCGCGCACCCGGCACGCCATCGTGGTGGAAAACCTCCAGGCCCTCGGCTTCGTGCGCGTCGAGGTCGATGGCACGCCCCACCGCCTGGAGGAGTTGCCGGCAGATGCTGATCTCACCGTCGCCACCGAAGTGCTGGTGATCGTCGACCGTCTGGGGGGGGGAGACGCCGATCGCGGGCGACTCGCGGAGGCTGTGGCCACCTCCTTTGACGAGGGCGAGGGCGTGGCGCTCGCCCTGCTCGAGGGGGGGGAGCGCCTCCGCTTCACGGAATTTCCCGCGTGCAGTGTGTGCGACACCCCGGGCCCCACGATCACGCCAGCCCTCTTCTCGTTCAATCACCCGCGGGGCGCTTGCGCAACCTGCAATGGTTTCGGTGCGGTCCTCACCTACGACCTCTCCCTCATCGTGCCCGATCCCGCGAAGAGTCTCCGCGAGGGGGCGATCGATCCGTGGACCAAGCCGCGCTACGAGGCGCAACGCGCACTCCTCCTGAGTGTGGTGCGCGCGGCCGGCGGTGATCCCGACGCCCCATGGGAAGCGCTACCGGCCGCCATTCATGAGTTGGTCCTCAATGCGCGCCCGAAGAAGGGCACCAAGTTCGTCGGCATCTTCCCCTTCCTCGAACGGCTCGAGGAGAAGCGCTACAAGCAGTACATCCGCGTCTTCCTGCGACAGTATCAGCTCGCGCATCCCTGCGGTGACTGTGGCGGCACCCGTCTCAAGCCGGAAGTCCTCGCGGTCCGCATCGCGGGACGCTCGATTGCCGACGCCGCCGCGCTCACCGTGGACGAGCTCACCATCTGGCTCGCCGGCCTGGAACTCGGCCCGGCGGCCCGCATGATCGCGGATCACATCCTCGGTGACGCCGAGGCGCGCGTCACGTATCTGCGTGACGTGGGCCTGGGGTACCTCACGCTCGATCGGCAGGCGCGCACGCTCTCTGGCGGTGAGGCGCAGCGCATCGCCCTCGCCAACGCGCTGGGCGCCAAGCTCGTCGACGCGCTCTACGTGCTCGATGAGCCCTCGATCGGCCTGCACCCGCGCGACACCGATCGCCTGATCGCGCTGATGCGCCGGCTCCGCGATCTCGGCAACACGGTCGTCGTGGTCGAGCATGATCCCGCGGTGATCGCCGAGGCCGACTGGATGCTGGAGCTCGGGCCCGGCGCAGGGGCCAAGGGGGGGGAGCTCGTCCACGCGGGGCCGGTCAGCGAGGCGGGACACACCCTCACCGGTGCCTATCTGGAGGGACGCAAGCGCATCGGCGTGCCCAGTGCGCGACGCGCCGTCAACGGACCAAAGCTGGTGATCCGCGGCGCGACGCTGCACAACCTCAAGGGCGTGGACGCGGTGATCCCGTTCGGCACCCTGACTGCCATCACGGGTGTGAGTGGCTCAGGCAAGAGCACGCTCGCGCATGACGTGCTCCTCCGGCACCTGGAGCGGCGCCTGGAGGGCGAGGATGGCGCCAAGGCGCACTTGGGGGAGCAGGTCGGGCAGGTGTCCGCCCTGGAGGGGTGGCAGGCGCTCTCAGCGGTCGTGGTGGTGGACCAGTCCCCCATTGGCCGCACCCCGCGCTCGAATCCCGTCACCTATATCAAGGCGTTTGACGAGATCCGGCAACTCTTTGCCGATCAGCCGATCGCCCGTCAGCGGAAGTACACCCCTGGCACCTTCTCCTTCAATGTGGCCGGGGGGCGCTGCGAGACCTGCGAGGGTGCCGGGCACATCCAGGTCGAGATGGTCTTCCTCGCGGACGTCTTCGTTCCGTGCGAGACCTGCGGGGGGAAGCGCTTCAAGCGCGAGGTCCTCGACGTCAAGATCCAGGGGCACTCGGTCGCCGATGTCCTCGAATGGAGCGTGGACGAGGCCATCACCCGTTTCCGCCACCAGCCCAAGCTCGGCACCGCGCTCTGGCAGTTGCAGCAGGTCGGCCTCGGATACCTCCGGCTCGGACAACCCGCAACCACCCTCTCTGGTGGCGAGGCCCAGCGCCTGAAGATCGCCCGCGAACTCATCACCGCTTCGAAGAAGGGCGGCCGCAAGCTCTACCTGCTCGACGAGCCCACCACCGGCCTCCACCTCGAGGATGTCCGCGTGCTGATCGCGGTCCTCGACAAGCTCGTGGACGCGGGCCACACCGTGGTCGTGATCGAACACCACCTCGATGTCATCAAGCGCGCGGACTGGGTGATCGATCTTGGCCCGGAAGCTGGAGCTGGGGGGGGGAGAATCGTCGCCATGGGCACACCGGAACAGGTGGCGGCGACGAAGGGGAGTTTGACAGGGAAATACTTGGGATCTGTCCTGTCAGCACATTCCTGACACGGTGAAACGTAAAAGGTGAAAGGGGGCCTCCGCTGGGACTCAGGCTCCCTTCGCAGTGGCGACGCTTCGATTCCCTTTCACCTTTCACGTTTCACCTGCTTCCCGCAGCAACCCCCACACCCGCTCCACATGCCGCCGCTCGGTGCGCCACGCGCCGATCGCCACGCGCATCGCATAGCGCCCATCGAGCAGCGTGTGCGTCAGGAAGACCTCGCCGGTCGCATTCACGCGCGCCATCAGCGCGGCGTTGTGCGCAGCGAGCGCGGGCTCGTCGCCCACCAGTTCCGGCGGCACATGGCGCAGGCAGACCAGGCCAAGCGGCGCGGGTGCCATGCGCTCCCACTGCGGCTCGGCGTCCACCCACGACGCGAGTTCGTGCCCGAGCGCGATGTGCTTGCGCAGCAGCGTGCGCAGCTCCTCGGCGCCGTAGCTCCGCAAGACGAACCAGAGCTTGAGCGCACGGAAACGCCGCCCGAGCGGAATGCCCCAGTCGCGGAAGTTGGCGACCTCCTGGTCCTGCGCAGTGCGCAGGTATTCGGGCGAGGTGCGGAAGGTCTTCTGCAACGCCTCGACATCACGCACGTAATAGGCGCTGCAGTCGAAGTGCGTCATCAACCACTTGTGCGGATTGGTCACCACGGAGTCGGCGAGCTCCACGCCATCGAGCAACGGCCGGATCTCCGGGCAGATCGCCGCCGTCCCACCATACGCAGCATCGACGTGATACCATGCACCCACGGCCTGGGCCAGCTCGCCGATCGCGCGGAGTGGGTCGCACGCGGTGGATGACGTCGTGCCCATGGTGGCCACCACGATCCCCGGCACCAGCCCGGCCGCGGCGTCAGCGGCGAGCGCATCCTCGAGTGCCTCGGGGAGCATCGCGTACGTGTCATCCACAGCAATCACGCGCACGCGATCGGCCGGAATCCCCGCCAGCCGGAACGCCTTCGCCACTGACGAATGCGCCTCGCGCGAGCAGTAGGCGGTCATCCGTGAGGCAGCGTCACCCATCCGATCGCGCGCGGTGAGGCACGCCACCAGCGTGCTGCTCGACGCGGTGTCCTGGATCACGCCGGTGAACGCCGTGGGCAGCCCGAGCAGATCGCGCAGCCACGCCATCACCACCTGCTCCAGCTCGGTCGCAGCGGGCGAGGTGATCCAGCTCATGCACTGCGCGCCGAGTCCGGTGGCGAGCATCTCGGCGAGCAGCGAGGGCGGTGAGCCGTTGGAGGGGAAGTAGGCGAACCAGCCGGGATGGCCCCAGTGGGTCATCCCGGGCAGGATCTGTCGCTCGAAATCGGCGAAGATCGTCTCGAACGGTGCTCCGAGCTCGGGCGCGGCGCTCGGCAACGCCGCGCGAATCTCCCCGGGGCGCACCTCGGGGACGACGCGCCGCTGTTCGAGGTCGCGGAAGTAGTCGGCCAGCCAGTCCACCATCGCATGGCCGTGCTGGCGGAATGCCTCGTGGTCCATCAGCGCGTCTGCTTCCGCCCTTCGGCCATCAGCGCCTCGATCGCTTCCGCAGTGCGCGGCGCGCCGGCCGTGAGGTTCTCGTAACCGGTTTCGGTCACCAGCAGGACGTCCTCGATGCGGATACCGAGCTTCTCCTCGGGGATGTAGATCCCGGGCTCGATCGTGAGCGTCATGCCCGGACGCATCTCGGTGAAGTACGGGTTGATGTCGTGCACATCAAGGCCGACCATGTGGCCGAGGCCATGAATGAAGTACCGCGTGCAGGGGGCGTCGCCGCAGAGCGTGCCAGAGTTCGCATCCATGTACGCCCGCGAGATCCGATTCAGCTCTGCCATGGTGATGCCGGGCTTCAGGGCATCCATCGCCGCTTGCTGGGCACCGAGCACGAGGTTGTAGATCTCACGCTGGCGGTCGGTGAAGCGGCCGTTCACGGGGAAGGTCCGCGTGACGTCGGCGGTGTAGTAGCCGAATTCCGCGGCGGCATCGATCAGCAGGACGTCGCCGTCATGCAACTGCTGGCGCGAGAGGTCATAGTGCAGCAGGGTGGAATTGAATCCCCCCCCCACGATGCTGGGGTAGCCCACCCGCTCGGCGCCGTGCCGACGGAAGGTGTACTCGACGAGCGCCTCGACCTCATACTCCCACATCCCCGGACGCGTCCCCTGCATCGCGGCCTTGTGGGCCTCCACCGAGATCTCGGAGGCACGGCGCAGGCGGCGCAGTTCGTCGGCATCCTTCACGGCCCGGAGCGGCGCGATGATGCGGCGCGGATTGGCAATCCGTTCGAGGCCGCGCGCGGTGGCGATCGAATCCACCATCGCGATCATCGGGTCCACCGGCGCCGGACGCCCGGGCATCGCGCGCCCGCGCGGCATCGGACGGCGGGCATGCACGGTCGCGAGCCCGCTCAAGGCGGCCCCAAGCGAGTCGGCGGCGGTGCGGGCGGCGCTCACACGATCGGGGGTCGCCGGAGGGGCGTTGAGGAAGAGCATGACCTCGCCCGCGCTCCGACCCGAGTCAGGCTGCACCATGACCAGCACTCCGCCGGGGCTCTCCAGACCAGTGAGGAAGAAGAAGTCGTTCGCCTCGCGGTAGTCGCTGTCCTGGGGGTAGTCACCCTCGACGCTGCGGATGCGTGCGGACTCGAAGACGGCAATCCCTGTCGGCATCGAGGTCAGGAATTCCGCGCGACGCTGCTGCAGCAATTCGACCGGCACGGGGCCGCCGGGTGCCCCATGCTGGGCCGTCACTGGTGCAGCAGCGAGAGTGGCAAGCAACAGGGTGGTCAACACGCGGGTCATGGGATGCTCCGATGGCGTGGCAAGGCTCGAGAGGGGAATGTCGAAATGAAAACGGGTCGCCCGCGCGAAGCGAGGGCGACCCATGGACAGACGCGGCGTGAGCCGGGTCTGTTTACTTCTCTTCCTTGAAGTCCACGTGGCGCTTGAGCGTCGGATCGTACTTCCGGAGCTCCATGCGGGCCGGGGTCTTCTTCGGGTTCTTCGTCGTGGTGTACATGTAGGAGCTCTCAGTGCTGCGGAGCTTCACCTGGATGCGGCCCTTCTTTGCCATGATCGGATCTCCTCAGCCTTTACCAGGACGACTTGCGAACGCCGGGAATCTTGCCCTCGAGCGCCATCTCGCGGAACGCGATGCGCGAGAGGCCGAAGCGACGCACGAACGCGCGCGAGCGGCCGGAGACCTGGCAGCGGTTGCGGATGCGCGTGGGCGACGCATTGCGCGGCATCGCCTGCAGCTTCCGCATCGCCTGGTCCTTCTCGTTCGGCGTGGCATCAAGGTTCTTGATGACCGCCTTGAGGCGCTTGCGCTCGTCATTCCACTTGGCGGTCAGCGCAATGCGCTTCTTGTTCCGCTCCAGCCAGCTGGTCTTCGCCATCTCGTTCGGACTCCCGCGCGGTGGACCGCGCCCAGACTTTCAGTGGCCGACCAGGGTGATCCCGGTCTGCCCGACAGCCCACCAATATGACGCAGGGGCGGACTTTTGGGAAGGGGCGGGGTGGGTGAACGGTGAACGGTGAACGGTGAACGGTGAACGGGGGGCGAGGGGCGGGGGCGAGGAACCAGGAGTCGTGCCGCCAGCCGGCGGAATCCCCCGTTCACCGTTCACCGTTCACCACGCGCGGCCGCAGGCCGCGTCCCCCTCACCCCAAAGCCCAGCTACGGCACCAACGCCCCCCCCGCACCATACCGGCTCACAAACTGGTCGCTCCCGCCCAGACTCTGGAGTTCGACGGCGTCGGTCCCTGGGTCAAAGTCCGCCCGGCCGGTGAATCGCCCGGTCACCCAGACCGTCCCGTTGGGGGTGCCGGCGAGCCCCCAGGCAATCGCCAGGGCCTCCTCGCCCGTCACCACGGCGCCGATCGGGGTCACCCAGCGGAAGTTGCCCAGCGGGTCGAGGCTCACCAGGAAGGCATCCCCCGCCCCGGCGGTCCCGCGGGCGGTGACCACGCTCGCCCCTGCGCCCGGATCGAAATCCACGGACTGCTGGAACCAGCCGGCCATCGTCAGGTTGCCGCTGGGCGAACGCACGAGCGCCGTCGCGCCCTCGTCCCCCGGGCCGCCGATCCGTCGCGCCATGCTCGACCAGACCCCGGAGGTGCCATCGTACCGGCCGACGAAAAGGTCCGTGCCCCCTTCTGACTGCAGGATCACCCCACCCGGCCCGGGATCGGCGTCGAGCGCTCCCGAGAAGCTGCCGTAGAGGATGATCGATCCATCGGGCTCGTTGGTCACGGCAGCGAGCCGGACCTCGCCGGTCGAGGCGAAGAGGTCGGCCCACCGCAGTCCCAACAACGCGGTGTAACGCGCCAGCACACCGTCGGTGCCGCTCTGCGCTTGCAGGATGACGGGGGAGAGGCCTGACCCGAAGGTGGCCACGCCGGTAAAGGAGCCCGCGACGGTAATCTCACCGTTCTGCGCAGGCTCGACGGCGGTGAAGGCATCTTCGCCGAGTCCGCCACCCTGCGCGACGTCAAGGAACTCACCGTCGGGTGCGAATCGCGCGAGGAAGGCGTCGCTGCCGCCGCGCGTGACGAGCAGCCGAGCCCCGGCGCCCGGGTCGAAGTCCACGGTGCCCCGGAACGCACCCGCGACCAGCACCGTGCCGCCGGCCTCGATGGCGACCGCACTCGCTTCATCGTCCTGGTCGCTGCCGATCAGGTGTCCCCACTCGCAGGTGCCCGCACTCGAGAGCTTGAGAATGAGGATGTCGCGCCCGCCAAAACCGACCAGGGTGCGCGCCCCGCACGTCCCCCCCCCAGCGGAGTAGCCCACGACGACGGCGCCCCCGTCGCCGGTCGGCGTGATCGCGACCGGAATGTCCGCGCCCGATCCACCGAAGGTGTAGACCCAACGGAATTCCCCGCTCGGCGTATAGCTCGCCACGGCGAGATCCTGCTGACCGAATGACGGACGGGCAGTCACGCCGCTGCTGGGATCGAAATCCGTCGGTCCGGCGAACCAGCTCGCGACGAGTACATCGCCGAACGCACCCATCGCGACCGCGCGGCCTTCGTCGGGCTCGAGCGAGCCGATGCGGAACGGGATCGTCGGGGTCGTCGGGCCGGGGCCAGGCCCCGGTCCGGGGCCCACGATATCGGGTTCGAACTCGGCGCGGCACGCCATCACAGCCACGAGGGCGACAAGCGGAAGGATTTTGGTCATGAGGGAGAGTATCGGATTGGTTTGGCTTCGGGAAGATGTGAGGGATGGTGAATGGCGATTGGCGATTGGTAAACGGTGAATGGTGAACGGGAATCCTCGCTCCGAGCGGAGCGAGGGACCCTCTAGTCCCGAGTCGCCTTGCGCTGCTCCTCGTTGACCGGCTGCCCTGTTCCCTCGACCGCCTCAGCCAAGGCCTCGAGTTGACGGGCCAGGGTTGAGCGGCTCTTCGCGGGGAGGGTCGCGATCGCGTCCGCCAAGAGCAAGTCGGCACTGTCCGGGGCGCGTTCGAGGCGGGCGACCCCCGCCTCGGTGGCGTGCAATCGCCACCGCCTCTGATCGAGGGGATCGCGAACGCGCTGCGCCACGCCCTTATCGAGGAGGCGTGAGACGACAACCGAAATCGAACTCGCATCGGTTGATGTCAGCCGGCCGAGCTCACCGATCGTGACGCCCGGATACGTCACGAGCTGACGAAGCGCAAACAACTGCGCCCCCGTCAGCCCGGTCTTCTGCTCAGCGAGGCGTTCGCGCCGCCGCACGGCGTGCAGCAGATGACGCCAGGCGACGAGTGCCGCCTCGCGTTCTGCCACCGGTTTCACCTCAGAGGCTGATGCGCCCATGCTTCAAGTCGCTGAAGGTGTCATGGATGGCCAGCACCTGCTTGGCCTGCTTCTCGATCACGCCTTTCCACTCAGTCGGGAGCGGCTCCTTCATGGCATCCATGTAGGCCTCCTTGATTTCGTCCTCACCCCTCTCGGCCTCGTTGATGAGCGCCTCGTCGCCGTTCGGTGACAGCGCCTCACGCACGGCGAGCCACGTGCGATGCAGCGTGCCTCGTGCCGTACCATCCTTCTCAGGATTCTCGCCCTCGGCGCGTACCAACGGCTCCAACTCCCGAACCTGCTCGCGACGCTCAGCCGCTGCGGAGGCACAGATCTTCTTGAGCGCGGGCGACTCTGCCAGTTCCCCCGCCTTGGTAAAGCCCTCAACGGAATCACGATTGAGTTCGAGCAGGTCGTTGAGCATGTCCGAATGGTTTTTCGAGATCTCTGAGCGATGTGCTGTGGTGGTCGTCATAAGTGTATCTCCTGTGAAGGCGAAAGTGGTCCGCGACGCTTCGCGGTCATCGAAGGCGGCCCATACTTGTTGCTTGGGCTCCCACATGAAATATATGGGACCCCATAGTTTTATGCAACCCTAGGATGTCGGCGAACGGCGAACGGCGAGGAGGGGGTTAAGACACGAGCGGGTGCCCCGAAGGGCACCCGCCACAGCGTTTCCGGATCTGACCAGCTCCCGAGACAGGACTCGAGTCGCTCGTCCTGAGCGCCAGCGAAGGACAGGCGAGCGAGTCGGCGCAGCCGGCGCAGCTCCAGCTGTGACCCCCTCGCAACGAAAAACGCCACTCGCTAGAGTGGCGCTGACAGTTGCGGATGCTAGCTCCCGAGACAGGAGTCGAGCCGCTCGTACTGAGCGCCAGCGAAGGACAGGCGAGCGAGCCTGCGCAGCAGGCGCAGCTCCACCTGTGACCCGCTGGCTAACAGTCACTTAGAAGTCGGGTCACCTCGGGCAAGACCGCGCCGTTACTGGACACGCCGAGACCCACAACACCGATACGCGCCCAATATTCGTGATGAGGCCCCGGACACCTTCAATCCCCTGCCCCGGTGTGTCGTCTCCGGCCTC